>CAZSFB010000087.1:0-6077 GCA_964606035.1 uncultured bacterium
GTCCAATTTCTGGAATGACGGCAACCTCCCGTTCCTGGCTGAATGGTCTCAGGTTCTCCACCGCTTCGGTTACCAGCATGCCGACATCAAAAACCGTCTTCAACAGGGTCTGACGTTGCGCTTCAATCTCTGAAAAGGCGAGAACGCGGTTGATCATCCGGATCAATTGAGTCGATTTTTCGTGAATCTGGTTGATGCATTCGAGTTGGTCCGGTTGCAACTGTTCCTTTTCTGCGAGGAGCAGTTCCGTGAATCCGAGTACAGCTGTCAATGGCGTCCGGAGTTCATGATTCACATTGGCGACAAAATCGCTCTTCAGTTCATCCAGACGGTGCAGGCGGCGCTGCGCCTCGACCAACTGGGCATAATTTCGCTCCAGTTCACGAAAGTTTTCCTCAGTCGTCGCAATGTGCATCTGACTGGTCAGAAATACCCGGAACCGGCTGTC
The DNA here is from genome assembly GCA_964606035.1 of uncultured bacterium. GTDB lineage: Bacteria > JAGRBM01 > JAGRBM01 > JAGRBM01 > JAHCIT01 > CAZMGV01. The sequence continues at coordinate 449 of CAZSFB010000087.1, forward strand.
CAGGAGTCCTTCCAGAAGTCCCAGGACCAGCAGATCGTCACCAGATGCCTGCTTTGAACGGGATTTCTTCAGAGGCCGGTAACCGAAAAGGCCGAGTTGCTCGCTCGCGCACCGGATAGGACGGAACGTATAGGTCATCCGCTCCGATGTGAACCGGGAGATCGAACGCTCTCCGGAAAAGCCGATCGCCTCGACAGCGCTGCGTACGATTCCAACCCGCTTCCGTACCGTCACGCGCTTGCCATTCTCGTAAATGACCGGCCCCCCGGTCTCCTGTGGCACAGCGACAATGAATTCCGCCTCGAGTCGTCGCGATAATGGCTGAAGAATCAGCTTCAAATCGGTCTCAGCCAGCAGTTCGGTAAGCGGAGGCGGCGTATGCAAGGAAACAGTCACTTGAGCACCTCCCCCGGTTGCTTCCGAAAGTTACTCCGGATCGCGTCCATGAACTGGGCTTCAGACAGGGTAAATTTACGCGAAAACTCATACTTCTGGTCCAGCGTCCGGAACAGGAGCCGAACCAGCGTATCCAGCATCGGAACCACACCCTTGCCCTCAATCGCGGATGCCATGAATACCGGAATTCCGGTTTTTCCCCATGTTCTCTCGATCAACTCTGCAGGGATTGCGTCCGGCAGATCCCGTTTGTTGAACTGGATGGCGAATGGCATTGTCTTGAGATCCATCCCCAGTTCCTTCAGATTCTCCTGCAGGTTGAGATAGCTCTCCGCATTCGCCTGCTCGAGATCCTTCTGACTGTCAGCGATAAACGCGACCGCATCTGCCCCACGCAGCACCATCCGCCTGGTCGAGTTATGCTGAACCTGACCTGGAACCGTAAAAAGCTTCAACTTAACCTTGAAGCCCGACCCAGTAGCGAACTCGATCGGTAGAAGGTCAAAAAAAAGCGTCCTATCCCCTTCAGTATCCAGAGACATCAGGTTGCCACGCGCCCGGGCACTTGCAGCATTGTGAACAGCCTGGAGATTGGTTGTTTTACCGCTCATTGCAGGGCCGTAATAAACGACCTTGAAGGTAATTTCCTTGAGCGAGTGGTTGAATTCCGCCACTGGAGCCTACCCGCGCCAGACCGAACGGCGCTCACGCAAGACGTCATGAAGCATTTTCTGAATCCGCTGACGGAGATTCTCGTTTAGCTGATTCATCTGGATTTCATCGCTAGCATCCACTTTTAAAGAATCCAGGATGACAGGTTCTCCGAAGCGGACATACCACTTTGACGGAAGTGGCAAAAAGCCAAGGGGCCCAAGCAGTGGGAATGTGGGGGTTACCGGGAATATCGGCAACCCCAGAAGCTTGGCGAGCAGATCCGAGCGGGCGAGAACGGGATGAGTCTCTTCACCTCCAACGATGGCCGCAGGAATGATCGGACTGCCTGTCCGGATCGCAAGGCGAATCGTACCACCGCGGCCGAACCGCTGGATCCGGTAACGATCCCCATACAGTTTAGCCGCGCCTCTCGCCCCCTCAGGGAAAACCGCTACGAGTTTTTCCTCTGCAAGAAGCCGTTCCGCATTCCGCCTGTCGGCTCTGGCAATGCCTATCCTGCGGAGAAAGGCCGAGAGATACGGAATGGCGTAGGCGAAATCCTCGATCAGTGGCCGGAGGTCCCGTTGATGAGGATGCTCAATCTGCACAGCCTCGCGGAGAATGATTGCATCCCAGGGCAGGACACCACTGTGATTGGCAACAATCAGTGCCCGGCCCGATTCGGGTATATTATCCATACCGGAAGTTTCCACCCGCCAGTAGGTGTCATAAAGGTACCGGATCCGCGGCTGAATCTCCTGCCAGTAGATCGGGTCATATCCAAAATCATCGACTTCGTGTCCCCGTGACCTTAAGGATTGGCGCAACTGACCCATCCGGCCACGGGATTTCCTTTCCGAAGCCAAGTCCCGGAAAAAATCCAGAAAACCTTTTTCGACCACTTCGCTTCCGGAGTCCACATCAGGCAGGTCGAACTGCTTGCGGGTTTCCATGAGCCGCCGTTCGAGTTCTTCACGCACTAGTGGGTCCTTCACCCCCCTGACGAGCGGTGCAAGTTCCCTCTCGATCTGCGCAGCGATCTGTAAAGGATGTGCAGGATTACGAGCCATGATTTCGAGTCAATGCCTTATGCCGCATCAGCGGTATACCGGCGAAGCCGCTCCTCGCCTGTAAAGGCAAGCCAAGCCTCCTTGGTCGAATAACGGGCAGTGAACCCGAGTTGGTCCTTCGCCTTGGCCGTATCAGCCACGTTCAGATACTGGAGGAAACGGAGATAGGCGGGCGGAACCGCAGATACACCACCAGACCAGAGAGACGCGATCACGCCGCGGGCCACAAATGCGGGGAGTGCCAGATCCATCTTGCCGCCAATTTTCAGTATCGTCGAAAGCGGAAGTACGCCCCGGCCTGCGATGTTAAACACACCCTGCTTCTGGGAATCGATCGCCATCCGGAATGCCTCCAGTGCGTCCTCCTCATGAACGAACTGGATCAGAGGGTCATACCCCATGACAGTAGGAATCGCCGCACGGGAAAAGAGACGGGTTTCGTACGTCCGAATCCTTGGGCCGAGGATTGTGGAAAACCGCAGGACAGAAACCTTGGCATAATCGTGCCTGGCAGCATGTCTTGCGAGAAGGTTCTCGACTTCGACACGGTTCTGGAGATATGGGAAATCGCCCAAAGCCCCCATCTCCATGTCTTCCGTAAGAAAGTTCGGATGGTCCGGCCGCGCATCATAGACCTTGATGGTCGAAGGCGCGACAATCTGCTGCACACGCCGGCGTGCGCAGGCATTCAGGAGATTCAGCGTTCCGATAACTTCCAATTCGTGAAGGTCACCATTGCTTACCTTGGGCCAACTCGTGAATGCGCAATGAATGACCCGGGTAACACCCTCCCGTTCGAAGATATCCGAAATCCGCGCGTCACAGTTTGGCTCCGTGAGATCCGTCTTGTAGAAAACAGTTTTTCTGATTGCGAGTGTTGGCTTGCGAACATCAATAACCACAATTTTCGAAAATTGGTCCGACGAACGGAGATAGTTCAACGCGTTGCTTCCGAAAAAGCCATCCGCTCCTGTAATTGCGACTACATCATCTAGCCGGGCGACTTCCGCCAGGACGTCTGAGGCCCGTTTCCGTGCACCGGTTGCCCGCTTTCCACGAGTCCTTTTAGGCATCTTGTTTTCGGGGGTGTCCGCCACTTCCAGAGATTCCTGCTGCCTTTACCGGTTCCATACCGGCAGTATTCATTAATAGTGGGCTATGGTTGACCGGTTCAACCATGGTGTCAATGAGAAGCGGCTCTCAGATGACCACCTTTCCTGTCTTGCTCCACGCATGCAGGTCTGTATGATTGGGGGGCTGATGGTCTCCCAATCCAAAATCGAAACTCTACCGGACCTATCGCTTGCAACCCGTCTTGCCCGGGCCCTAGGTATACTACTTCACCCTCTTGTGACGGGTTTCCCGGTCGCTATGGTCGTCGGAATACGTGAATACGGTGGCTGGAGCGAGGTCACCCTCCACCTGACTCTTCAGGTTACGATGCTCTGCATCATCGCTCCTCTGGCTTACCTCGCCTACTTGGTCCGGGCAGGCCATACGACCGATATTTTCATGTCACTCCGGGAAGACCGCCGCTATATTTTCCCTATCGGAACCCTGAATCTGGTCATCACCTACATCACGTTCAGATACCATCATGCCAGCGACCTTATCCTTAATGTCGTATTGGCCGCTATTCTTGTCATGGCAGCCATGCAGACGGGCACACTTTTCTCCAAACCAAGCATGCACACCGCTGGCAATGCCGGTATCGGTGCGGCATTGGCGATCAATGAAGGATACTGGACAATCCCTTACATGATGATTCTTACCGCTGCCGTCATGTGGAGCCGCGTACGGGCAAAACGCCACACTGTCAGCGAAGTTATCCAGGGGTTTTTCATTGGAGCCGGAGCGACGACTGCTGTGCTCCTCCTTCTCCGGGGTTCGTATCTGGAATGATCCGGGAAACAAGACCCCGCCTGTACTGGGTTGATCTCGGACTTGTACCGTTCCCCGATGCCGACCTGTTACAGACCGAACTGGCCGAACGGCGAAACAGGTTTAACCATGATATCCTTCTGTTTGCCGAGCACCCCCCGTCCTATACTTTTGGCGCCCGCGCACAAAGTGGCGGGGTTCTCTGGCCGGCAGCATTTCTTCGGGAACGGGGTATCGAGAGCCATCTTACCTCACGCGGCGGCGAGCCGCTATATCATGCAACTGGTCAGATTGCCGGGTACGCGATTTATGATACTGGAGCCCACGAACTAAGCCCCCGATCCTTTGTGGCATTGATAGAGAGAGCACTCTTGCTGGTCCTCAGGGATCTTGGTATTAGTGATTTTGCCCCGGCCCGGGCCCCCGGCCTGTGGGTAAGCGATGGACAACTCGCCGCCTTTGGTGGGCATCTTTCCCGTGGAGTCAGCCGTTACGGGTTTACCCTGAACGTCGACCCCGACCTTTCCCCCTGTGCTGAAGCACCATGTGGGAAAATCCCGGTTACCAGCATCAGGAACCTGGGGATCCCGGCTGCTACTTCCGACCTCATTCCGCGAATTGCTGCCGCTTTTGGAGTCGTATTCCACCAGCAGGCGAACCGGGTCGAGGCGGATGATCTGAGAAAACTGCTCACACAGTAGCAGTAGTATGGTTAGTATGGTGGAAACCCATACAGACTGCTATGAATGCAGCATATGCCTGTCGATCTTGCCAATCTAAAACTCCGTGGCGACGCGGACCTCCCCGATAAACCTGAATACCTTGTGGTTGGAGCCGGCCCCGCAGGGTCCAGTGCTGCGGCCCGTTTGGCACAGGCAGGAAAGAGTGTCCACTTGATCGACTACGCAAGTTTTCCCCGGGAAAAAGTCTGTGGCGATGGACTGTCACCCAACGCAGTGTCGACGCTACGGGAAATCGGGATACAGCCCGATATTTTTGATGGCAACTATCCAGCGGTTTCTCATGTCAGGCTGGTGGCACCATCGGGAACTGGTTTTGTCGCTGCCTATCCCAGTGACGGCCGCGCCACTGTTAATACAGGATACGTTGTCCCACGACGCGAACTGGACGCATTCATCCTGGATAAAGCCATTCATTCAGGGGCAAGATTCAGGCAGGGCGTCCGCCTTCGCAAGGCCGAGTGGGAAAACAACGCTCCCAAGCTGACCGTTGACGATAATGGCACTATCCGCGAAATCCACCCGATGTATCTCATTGCCGCCGATGGCGAATTTTCCCTCCTCCGTCGTGGTCTCGTTCAGAAATCCCGGGAAATTCAGTCCCTCGCCATCCGGGCATACTTTGATAAGGCAACGGTTCAACCTCCATTCCTAGAGATCCACTTCCCCGCAAAACTGGCTCCCGGTTATGGCTGGATATTTCCCGAAAAAGATGGCCGCCTGAATGTCGGAGTATACGTTTACCAGAAAACCATCGATTCCGGTCTCGATATTCGTGCGGCCTTTGACTACTTCGTCAAGGATTACGCTCCAGCATTGAAATACCTGGCCGGTGCCACCATCTGTGGGAATCCCCGAGGGTACCCGATCACCTTCTACGATCCCGGC
>CAZSFB010000087.1:6087-9168 GCA_964606035.1 uncultured bacterium
AGGTTACCTGGCTCCCGTCACGTGCTGCTCACAGGTGATGCGGCTGGTGTCGCCGACAACCTGACCGGCGAGGGAATCTATCAGGCGATCAGAACCGGTATCGATGCCGCGGATGCATTGCTTTTAACGCCAGCCACAGCGGTCCAGAGCTACCAGTCCAGACTCATGAAAAGATTTCGCTTGGCATGCACCCGCGGGAAGTTCATCTGCAGGATTATCGAATGGTTTGGATGGTTTGTGAGCTTCCTGTTCCGACGTTGCGACCAGAACCAGTCGGTCCGGGACCAGGTTTTTCGGGTCGTTAACGCCGATGCCCCGCTCTGGCATTTCTTCCTGCCGGGAATATGGATGAAAATCTGGTTTGGCGGTAAAGATCGTGTCAGTTCCCGGGACATGGCTATCAGCAACAGCAATAGCCGGGAAGTGTAAACCCCTATAAATGCACGGTTTTGCCGTTGACCGGGCTTTTCATTCGGCTGCATAATGCATGTAGTAGATCATGGATTTTGGCAACTATCAGCCGGAGCGTGGCGCTCCTCTTTTTTACGCCCTATTGGCAGCAATATCGCTGACCACGTTTGCAGCATGTGTGAACCGACAGGACGTTCCGTCACCGGGAGATGATCCTGAAGCATTGACTCGGGCACCAAATATTTCAGCAGTAGTGCCCACTGCTGGTCAGGGGGCGCCTCCGCCGGAATGCGGGAATCCAACCGAGCCTTGGGGACCCGTTTCTGGTGGCACCGAACTTTCTATCCTCGGTGTCAATTTCCAGGGCGACTCGGTCTTCTACATCGGTAACCAGCGGGCAGAAGTGCTGAGCGTCTCTGGTGATCAGGCGCGCATCCAGACGCCCTCCGGCCGGGTTGGCCTGGTCGATCTGCTGGTGGTGAATCCAAACGGTAATTTCGGCCGAAAAACATCAGCGTTCATCTACTGCCCGGAACCCGCCCATGTCTGCATCAACTTCCTGACTTCATCGGGATGTCCAATCTCCGGAGACGACCCGTCCATCTTCTGTCCTGTTGATTCGGTGACGGCCGCCTCCTGTCCGGTGACAGCGTCTGACCTCACTCCCCGTGTGGAAATTGGGAGTCTGCTACCGCTCCGGGTGCGGGTAAAGAACCTGCCGGGCGGTGATGATTTGCGCGGTGTCGAGTTCTGCGCCGCCCCGCCCTGCGACCTCGATGACTCGGATGACATAGACATCTCCCTGGCGACAACCGATGGTGCACAGATTGCCCTGTTTGCCGGTCCGACCCCCACATCGCGGGACCTGCTAGTCGGCGAATCGGGTATTTTCCGCTATGACTTCAGCGCTCTATCTGCAGGGACCGTGCAGTTTGGAGTCCGGCTGTCTGGCTACAATGACCGGCTAAATTCCGTCATGCTGTTCCCCGCGCTCGGGACAGCGATTCATCCCGCCACATTCCGGCTGACCCCGCTCCAGTTGACCATCGCGGTCAATGCGGAGCGAGTCCAGGCCGGCGACCAGATCCGTGTCATTGTAAATGCGGGCAATGCTGGGAGCCGCGACTTGCTTCAGGTGGCCCCGGCAACACCGGTCTGCACGGGCGATGGCGATGCAACCCTTCGCTTTTCAAGTGTCCCAGCGGATGCTGCTGACCTGCCTAATCTTGGGACTTATGAGGCAGCCGAATATGTGTTCATCTATGAGGCGCGTTGTGAAGGCGCGCTTTCCTTTGCAACCGTCGCCGCGGCACTGGATAGTATTTTCGGAAACCCCGTGGTTGAGGGCGTTGAGCGCGCAAGCCCACTGGTAACCATCGACGGTTCCCTGGCCTCCTGCACGGCTGAACCCGACCGTATCGACTGCCCGCGGCCCTGATAGGCTGGCCTGTATCTATACGATCTTCACTGCTTTTCCGGGGACAATTCTCCAGCGCCTGGCGAAAGATGCTCCTCCCGCTGCCAGTTCCCAGAAGCCGTGGCTTCCAACGAGAATTCCCTCCCCCTTCGCCGGGATGTCTGCATATGTCCTGACAATCGACAAACGTTTTCTCCGGCTACCGAAGGAGACGTTCACGAAGCCGGATTCAAACGGAAACTCATTAGGAGACAGCGGCAGGATCACATTCCCGAACCGGTCAATAGCCGCCACCTTGACCCGCATGGAGTTCTGCAGCCGTTCCGGCCGGGCAAAGCGGATACGAATTGGATCCATAAGCAGAGGGCCAAACTCCCCGCCTGTTTCTCCATTAGCCAGCCGAGCTGCAACCCTGGCGAATACATCCCTGCCATGAAAGGTCGTGGAAACAAAACTGCCGAGCTTCCGCAAGTCGATTTCGTAGGCGCCCTCTCCAAAGCCTTTCAGCAGCGAAAACACACCGTTATCCGGCCCAACCAGCCATCCTCCTCTCCAAGGACACACCATGCCACGCCGGTCAGAACCGACACCGGGATCAATCACCATCACGTGAATCGATCCCTCGGGGAAAAACGGATAGGCCGTGCGGGCAAAAAATGCCGCATGCCGGATGTCGTGTGGTGGCAACTCATGTCCCAGATCCAGGATACTGGTTTCCGGCGCATGGGTCAGGATGACTCCCTTCATTGCAGCGACATACCCATCTACCGTTCCGAAATCGGTGGCCAGTGTGATGACCGGTTTTCCCGGTTTTCCCATCTTTCCCATGAGCTCCTCCTCGGCTACCACACGTCGGTCAGAGAAATATTCTTAAAGGACATTCGTCACATCGCGGAGTCGGCCGGCAATACCGGTTTCCAACAGCCACCATTCCGGCATGGAACTCGTTATAGATTTTCACGTCTTCCGGTAGTGCATCCATACAAAAATCCCGCAATGCTTCGTACCGGATATCCGGATCAACAAGGTTGTGGCGGGAAAGTATCCGGCGGGTGTAGGTGTCCACAACGAACGAAGGCATTTCTGCTGCGTAACAGAGGACAGAATCTGCCGTCTCGGGACCGACGCCATGTATTCCCAACAGCTCCTGCCTGAGCGAATCCATCGGCTGTGCAAAGAACCTGGCGAGGGTTCCATACCGTTTCGTTACGTGCCGGACCAAGGCTTTCACCCCTCTGGTTTTGACATTGAAC
>CAZSFB010000088.1:0-9144 GCA_964606035.1 uncultured bacterium
AATGGCGTTGTAACCTGGGACTCCGTGAACCTGAACAAGGCCGGAACTGGTTACCGGCTCCGGGCGACCTCAACAGGCCTTACAACGGCACTTTCTGATGCTGCCCTTTTTGATATCACCCACGGTGCAGCGGCCTCGGTCCAGTTCGGCCAACAGCCCACGACGGTTGCAGCGAACACCAATATCGCTCCGGCAGTGACTGTCCGGTTGCTGGACGGCAAGGGGAATCTTGTTGATACCGGTGCCATGCCGAATGCGACGATCACCATCGCGACAAACCCCGGCGCTGCAACTCTCGGAGGCGGCGGTGCGACGGCGTTCGTTGCAGGTGTTGCAACGTTCAATGCCTTGCAACTGAACAAGACCGGAAATGGTTATGTGCTTCAGGCAACTTCCGGCAGCTTTACGGCGAACAGTGCTGGCTTTAACGTTACAGCGGGCGCACCTGCAGCCCTCGCATTTGTGAACACTCCAGCTGCCAGCCAGACGGCCGGTGTTAACTGGCTTCCGAACTCCGGGACCAGCGTTTCCGTGGCCGTGGTGGATGCGGGCGGAAATGTCGTGACGACAGACAACAGCACCATTATTACGATTACGGAAACCGGGACTGGTTCCTTTGTGGCAGGCACTGATACGGCTGTGGTCATAAACGGTACCGCTACTTTCCCGCTCCTCAAATACAACACTGCAGAGTCTTTCACGGTCTCAGCCGATGAAGCCGGTGCCCTGGCGAATCCAGCAGCTGTGAATGTCACAGTAAGCCCGGCAACTGCCTTCAAGCTTGGCTTTGTGTCCGAGCCGGGTGCCGGGCCGCACGCGATCAGCGCGAACGGCCTCAACTTTACCGTTGCGATCCAGGATCAATACAGCAACACGGTCAATACGGCCTCGGCCTCGGTCACCATGACGATCGGCGTGAATCCGGGCGCTGGTTCGATCCAGGGTGCGGGTGCGCTTCCCGTGGCGACTGCCGCAGGCCTTGCTGACTGGTCCGTCGGCATCAATGGCATCTCCATCAACCGTCCGGGCGTGGGCTACCGCCTCCAGGCTTCGGCTGTCGGCCTTGTCGCCGCGCTCAGCTCGGCATTTACCTTGACCCATGGCGCGGCTGACTCGCTTGTGTTCACGTCGGAGCCCTCCTCTGCGACGACTGACGATCTCCAGTCCTATGAGATCCGAGTGCTTGATTTCTACGGCAACCTCGTGACGACGGGCGCCGGTGCAGCTTCACCAGTCACCGTGATCCTTGAGCAGAATGTCCCGCCAGTCACCAATGTGACCGGGGCAAGCTGTGCGTCCGGCTGTGTGGTCGCCACTGCAGCCACCGGCGGTATCCTGAATGTGAACAACCTGCAGGTTCAGACGGTCGGAAACAACTTCCGGCTGAACGCCTCTTCCGGAGTTCTTACACCAGATACGACGGGTTACTTCAATATTGGCGCGGGGACACCGGATCATCTGGAGTTCTTGCAGACGCCGTTCGTCCTTACCGAAGCAAACACGACCATGCAGTTTGTCGCTGTGGGCGTTTACGACGCGAGCAGCAACCTGATGACTTCGGCCACCGGCGACGTCACGCTCAGCGTGAGTTCTGGTGCACTTAACTCGGCCAGTCTCACCAAGGCAGTGTCGGGTGGATATGCGGTCTGGGATGATCTCGAGTACGACACTGATGCGACGACGTTCGATTTAACGGCCACTCTCAGTGCCCCGGTGCTGACGGTGACCGAAACGATCACCACGGGTGCCTATGACGTCACCGATCGTGATCTTACCCGGATTTCGCGTGCGGCTGGTTCGGCTGATGCGCCGAATAATGAAAGCTCACAGGCTGCCATCAGCGGCAATGGAAGGTACGTGGTATTCAGAAGCATGGCTGATGATGTGCAGTCGGATATCACCACCACGGCCCTGCGGCAGCACATTTACTGGGTTGACCGGGATGCGGATGGTGATGGCATCTACGACGAAACCGGACCGGGTGAGATCGTCTCTGTCCTGGTGTCACTCAGTGATTCGTTCACCGAGGGAAATGCGCACTCGTTCCGGCCGAGTATCTCCGGTGACGGGCGGTATGTCAGCTTCGCTTCACTCGCAACAAATCTGGTGTCCTCGGATACTGCTGATGCCATTGAGGATTGTTACGTCCGGGACATGGTGCTGAATGTGACCGAGAAGATCACAATCCCGACGGCAGGCATTGCAACGCCAGCAGATGGCAACAGTGCGGAGTGCCAGATCTCTGCGAGCGGCCGGTTCCTGGTGTTCCGGTCAGTAGCCACGAATCTGGTTGCTAGCGACATCAATGGTGCGGTTGCTGATGTATTCGTTCATGACCGGGTGCTTGGCACAACGGAAATTGTAAGCCTCACAAGTGCCGGTGCCCAGATTGCCGGTGCCTCCCAGGTGGCGGGAAGTTCCGTAAATACGATTTCTGCCGATGGCCGGAGGGTGCTGTTCCTCAACGGCACAGATGGTGTGGTTTCTGGTGACACTGGAGGTTTCCAGGATCTGTATTTGCGGGACCGTGTGTCAGGGACGACTACGCGCGTGAGCGTCAACCGGAACGGACTGCAGCTCAACGGCACTACCACCGGCGGAAGCATCAGTGCCGATGGAAGCCGCGTTGCATTCTCCCACACCAAGGGAACGGTCAGTGTGGTGACCAGCCCGGCAACGACTGGTGGCCGGAGCCATGTTTATCTGCGGACGGTTGCTTCTGCCCTGAGCGTCCAGCTTGTTTCAATCACTGATGACGAGACAGCGGAAGGAGATGATAATTCCTTTGCTCCTGCAGTCTCGGCAGATGGAAACTTCGTGGCCTTCCATTCGAATGCTGATAATCTCCACCCGGCCGGACAGAATCAGTTTGAGAGCACCGTTATCAACGTATTTGTCAGGGATATCGGTAATGGTAGGACGCTGTTGCTGAGCACGGACACCGCCAACACGTTGACACCGGACAGCGCAAGCAGTGATCCGTCAATTTCGCTGGATGGACGCTACGTGATATTCCAGAGCCTCGCCAGCAACCTGTTCGGGACTGATGCAAACGCGCTGTACGATATCCTGATCAATGGCACCAGCGACACGCCGCTCCCGTGATTGGTGTGGTAATGAAAAGCGATAACATGAACAGAATGAATGCAGAAATGGGTAAGCTGTCCAAGAAGGGGAAACGGACGATGAAACTGAAGCTCGCGATCGCTGCGGTGCTTTGCAGCTTGGCTATGACGGCGGCTTCCGCCAGTGCCCAAGAAGAGGGCGGTTACAAGATCAAGCTGTGGGAACGCACCGGCGATGTCTTTGCCGGCTACGTCAATGCCGACGGGAAAGGCGGTTTCACGCTGGGAGCCTCCGGGGCATTTCTTCTCCGGCTGGCCAACCGGGATCCGCAGTACGAAATCGAGCCGGCTCCATTTGTCGCTTTTGGCGTCCGGCCCGAGTTCGCCTGGCAGCGGTTCAGTGCCTTTGGCGGCAGTTCGAACGACCTGTTGTTCACTTTGAATGCCCAGTCGGAGTTCCCTAACTGGCGCGGCGTCATGGCCATTCCTAAAGAGGTGGTTCCGTTTGTGTTCCTGGGTGGTGGCCTCATGTACAACAAGTCCAATATCGGAGCCGGTACTACCAGCGGAAATGGGGGCCTGTTCCAGGCAGGCGTTGGTGTGAAGTTGTTCACGTTGGTCAACGTATATCTGTCACCGACCTACACTTATATGCGGGGATTCGGAGAGCTCAAAGGTGACTATCACAAGCTGACGGTCGGTGCGGGACTCTCGCTCGACCGCTGATTTTTTCACCGGAATTCCTGGGAAGGGGTTACCGGAACTTGCGGGCGCGGCAATTGAGCTGCGCCCGTTTTTTTGTGAACTGCCTGCAGTCATCCTCTGCCTGTGAGAGCATCTCTCAGGTCATCACTCAGGGGATTCTGGGATAGCCAGATGCCTAAATATTCCTGGGCAAAGATGTCATCATGAATAATCCCGAGAAGTTTGCCATTGAAACTGACAGAGAGCCCTTTCCCAGGTAAATGCAAGAGCTCATAGCGGTCGTCTTTTCTGACGCTCCGGTAATAGCTGTACATCTGTCCGAGCTTCTCCTGGAACTCGGATGAGTTCATAAAGGGAGACTTCCGCAACGCGCGCTCCGTCGAAGAACGGATAAGTGATTCGGAAAGCGAACGGTGGTAATGAAGGACGAGTTTTAGCGGCGTCTTGCCGATCACTTCCAGGGGACCGGCTGCATCAGACGAGGTATAGAGTGCAGCGGAGTAGACCTCGAGCCCGAGGTATTTGAGCAGACCAGCACCCCGGATCGGTATCTGTATTCCTGACTGGGACACCTCCCGGTCAAAACACACGTTCCTGATGCAGAGCTCTTTTCCCTCCTGGGACGATTTTGCACGGTCCACAAAAATCAGGGGATTTGCACTGGCTGGCGCAGTTGAAGCGGAGATACCCAGCAGAACAAATACTGCAATCCTACGCATGCATTGGCTCCACTAGTGAAGGATCATTGTCTGATTCAGCGGCAACGAAATAAAGCAATGCCGGAAAAATGAGTGCCCAGGACGCGGAGATTATCCAGAGACTGACAAAATTGTCTGGGCCAAATGCCAAAGCACCAATTTTGGAACCTGCGAAATAACTTGCTGGGCCGGCAACGGCTCCAGTAACGGCAGCCCCAAAAGGATGGGATCTGAGAAAAGAAAGATAACCGCCTAGCGAAGCCGCAAAGGCTATCCAGAGACAGAAAATCCAGGCAGGGGCAGTATATTCACTGGATGACGTAGCCTTGAAATCAAGAACTCCGATTCCGCCCCAAAGACTATCCACGCCGTATCCGGTTGAAGCACTTGCCAGAATACGGCCAATCTCGCGCCCTTTTGGCATAATAAATACAAGATGAAACAGCAGATAGGTACACATGGCCAGAACTGGTAACCAGAACATGTGCATGGTCGCGCCCCATACGCAGCCAAGCCACACGACATTGAATAACAATCCGCTGGAGAGCTTCAGTCTCATGACAGGGGTATTTCAGGCGCCAATACGGCTCTACGGTTCAGCGGCTTTGCCAGCAGAAGCTGAATATTTCCAAGGTAGCGCTCCTCGAAGCCGCCCTCACAAAGACAGAAATAGTAATCCCACATGCGGAGAAACTCCTGGGAATAGCCCATGGACCTGGCCTCATGGAGCCGGGAGAAAAGCCGGCTTCGCCAATGACGCAAGGTCCTGGCGTAATGGGGCCCAATGTCCTCCATGTGGATTGCCTTCAGGTCTCCATTGCGGCGATAGGCGTCAATGAGAACGGTAACTGACGGAATAAAACTGCCCGGAAAGATATAGCGTTTGATGAAATCCACCTCGTCCCGGGCGCGTTCATATTCCCTGTCATCAATCGTGATCGATTGCAGCAACATGAGCCCGTCAGGCTTGAGAAGCCGGGAGCAGGTCCCGGCGTAGATATCAAGAAACTGGTGGCCGATCGCTTCGACCATTTCGATGGATACAATCTTGTCAAAGGTTCCAGAAAGGTCCCGGTAGTCCAGATTGAGAACAGTAATCCGATCCTCCAGCGCAGCACACCTGATACGCTCACGGGCGAATTCATATTGTTGTGCTGAAATCGTTGTGGTTGTTATCCGGCAGCCATATTTTGCCGCCGCATGCAATGCTAACCCGCCCCAGCCGGTCCCTATTTCCAGCAGATGATCGGAGGGTTTCAGGTCCAGCTTCCGGCAGATACGGTCATTTTTTTCGGTGGAGGCTTCATATAGCGACGAGTCCGGGTTTGGGAAGACGCCACAGGAGTACATCATTGTGTCGTCAAGAAACAGCCGAAAGAATTCATTACCAAGGTCATAATGTGCCGCTATGTTTTTCCGACTTCCGGCCCGCGTGTTCCTGTGAAGCAGATGAAGCAACTTTCTCATGGGGACTGACATTCGTGATAGTCCCTTCTCCATCTCGTCCGTGATATGTTTGTTCCGGATAAATATACGTATTAGCCGGGTCAGATCACTGGTGTGCCAGTCTCCATCAATATAGGACTCGGCGGCACCAATGCTTCCACCAGTGATAATCCGCTGATAAAAGCGGGGATTTTCAACCACGACCGTGCAATTCAGGTCTTCACTGTAACCGTCATGACCGAACACCGTCTGTTGCTCCCCATCGATCAGCACCAGTCGGCCTGTAGAGATTCCAGACAGAAATTTGTGTAGTGCTCTCCGAAATAACCGCATGATAACTGGTGACGAATTCACCAGTGTGGATGATGGCAGAAAGTTGGTGGTCTCGTTGCTCATGGGTGTTTTACCTCCAGAGGGGCGACCCGATGCTTCGGATGCGGGAAAAATGGAGCCTTTTTCAACCAGAGTTTCAGGGCATTCCAGTAAATCGAAACAACAACCTTTAACGGCATCAATGGATAGCTCATCAGGATGCGAGCCAATGAGCTGCTGCAGATTTTTGTCCGCGTGAGTGCGAGTGTTGCTTCAAATGTTGTCTTTCCGTTTTCAATATTTTCCATATGCACCGAGAGCTGTTGTCCAGGCGAAGTGAATCTCCAGTCACAGGTAACATCCATTCCAATGAACGGAGAGACGTGAAACGCCTTGAGAAAACGGTAGTGATGACCGTTGCCCATACTCCGGCTTTCATGCAGCACGTAGGTGTGGCGTTCATTCCACGGTGTGTTGTTGATTTCTGCAGCGATGCAGACCACGCGGCTGCCGGTGGAGTCAAAGCAGTAATAAAAGGTAACGGGATTGAAGCAGAATCCGAACATTCTGAGGTTGGTTAGCATTCTGATGGGGCCGTCTGGTTTCCACCCGGTCTCTTGCTGGACCTTCTGGCGGACAGCTTCATCCAGCGGCAGCCAGGGATCTCCCAGATAGTCTTTGCGATGGAACCAGGCGGGTGCTGGAGGCCCAGCGGACCAGAGCCAGAATTTTCTGAACAGACCGGGCAGCTCAGCGATATCCAGGTACATCAGGAACAACGGGTAGCTGAACTCATGAGAAGGCATGCCAAACCGCCGATGACGTACGTGTCCCTCGTAAATGCAGCTTTTCATCAGTCCGGAAACCTCCTCCCGAAGGCACTGGCCACGGCAATTCCGCTGTTCACTCCATCTTCGTGGAATCCATAGCCCCAATAGGCACCGCAATAATGCGTCCTGTTTCGGCCGCTGATATCCGTGTGCCGTTTCTGTGCGGCGACTGCTTCTGCGGTATAAACGGGATGGTGGTAGGTGATTGTCCTGATAACCCTGTCAGGACGAATGGCCTTTGCATTGTTCAACGTCACAGAGAAGGCGTGGGGTGCATCCAATCCCTGAAGGCGGTTCATGTAATAGGTGACAGACACCGGATCTTCGGGATTTTCTGGAATGTGATAGTTCCAGCTCGCCCACGCCCGACGGTGCGATGAAAGCAGCCGTTCGTCGTAGTGAAGGACAGCCTTGTTTTCCTGATAAGAGAATCTGCCCAGGATTTCCTGCTCGGCGCTAGAGGCATCTCCAAGCATGCGAAGTGCCTGATTGCTATGAGCGCCTATGATCACGTGATCGAACCGTTCCGCTTCCGTGGCGGGAGTTTTTACAGTGACATACTCCCCATGTCTCTCAATCCGGGTAACGGGAGCATTTAGCCGGATGCGGTTTCTGAAGGGTAAGACGAGTTTTTCCATGTATGAGATGGACCCGCCACGGATGACACGCCATACCGGCTGATTGAATATCTGGAGCATGCCATGGTTGGTAAAAAACTGGACGAAATAGCGTGCCGGGAACTCAAGCATCTGCCGGCTGGAACCAGACCAGACAGCGGCCCCCATGGGAACGATGTAGTGTTCGATAAAACTGCGGCTGTAGCGTTTCCGGTTCAGGTAGCTGCCAAGGGTTTCCGTTTCGCTGCCGGTGTGCAGGAGCTCACCAGCCGTTCGATTAAAACGAAGTATGTCAGCGACCATTCTGTAGAAGAACGGATTTAAGAGGCTGCTTCTGCGGGTAAAGAGGGCATTCAGATTCATACTTGCCCATTCAAGACCGGAGCGGTCACATCTGACACCAAAACTCATGTTGCTTGGTTTCCAGGAGACTCCAAGCAGATCAATGAGCCGTATGAAATTGGGATAAGTCCTGTCGTTGAAGACAATAAAACCTGTGTCCACGTTCCATGTCTGACCGTCAAGATCGACCTTTACCGTGTTGGTGTGTCCCCCCACCCGGTTGTCGGCTTCGAACACCGTCAGCTCATGGTCCTTGTGCAGCAGCCAAGCGGCTGTCATGGATGAAATTCCGGTTCCAATAATTGCGATTTTCATGAAGCAGCCACCATTCGCTGGAAAATCTTGTTGTAGATCCCGTCGGGAAGAACCGAGAGAAGCTTGAAGGTCCAGCTGAAGCCTTTTGGGAAATGGATTTCTGTTTCCCGGCGGATAATGCCATTGGCAATAATGCGGGCAGCCTTTTCGGCTTCGATCCGCATGGGCATCGGAAAGTCATTCCGGTCAGTGAGCGGTGTCCGGACAAATCCCGGACATACAATCGATACGGAGATATGTTCAGGCAAGAGATCCAGCCGAAGGCCTTCCAGCATGTTTCTGATGGCAGCCTTGGTTGGGGCATAAGCCGCCGCACGGGGCAACCCTCTATAGGCGACGGTGCTACTCATACCTGCAATTTGTGGACGTCTGGATTGCCGCAGGAGTGGCAAAACGGCCTCAATCCCGTAGACCATGCTGAGATAGTTTGTGTTAATGAGCCGCTCGAAAAGCCGGCTGTCAAAGTTGTTTACGTTTACATATTCACAGGTACCGGCATTGAAGAAGGCAATGTCGAGCCTGTCCCATTTGTCTTTGATAGTTCGGGCGGCTGCCAGGTTGGCTTCGTAGCTAGTAACATCAAACGGAATAACCAGGCATTTCCCGGCTCCAGGAATACCGGCAACTTCATCGGCAACATTGCGCAATGCCTCTTTATTGCGGGCTGAAACTGCAATGTTTCCGCCTCGCCGGGCGACCTCCAGTGCAGTGCATCGCCCGATTCCAGAAGAGGCACCGGTGATCCAGACTGAAAGACCCTGATAGTCCCGCATTATCATTGCCAGTGGCTTCCTATACGCTTTGCTTTATCCGT
>CAZSFB010000089.1:0-9138 GCA_964606035.1 uncultured bacterium
CGGAAAACGGCCGGGATGGTTTCGCGGTTCGGAAGCAGGTGCTTCCAGTGGTCCACGAGTTTACCGGAGATTGCCACGGGGATTCGCGTCTTGGCGGCTGATTCTCCCACGGCGAGCCGGAGTCTGGATGGCACCAGCGCCAGAAACCGCCCGAGCGTGAACTGTCCCTCCCGGCAGAAGTCGAGAATATTGCGGTAGAGCGAGAGCCGCCATTCAATTTCTGCTGCGACAGAGGACTGCATGAACTCCCAGGGATATGCCTTGGCGGCACGGCTTCGAGGGTTGTTTGCCAGTAGTAAGCCCCCGGAGTCTGCTGAGCAGGGTTGTTTCTGTCAATCTGGTGTAGTTCGCTTTTCCCCGGCGGAATGTGTCAAAGAGAGCCGTACCTGACTGGGAGGTTCTTGTCCGTTCCGGCCATTCGTACCGGCCGGGCGCGCCCCGAGCATGGCAAACCGCTGGATATTCCCGATGTTCCTCGCCGGCATGTTTGCGGCTTTTGCCGGCCAGCCCGTGCTGCGCCATGAGCGCGCACCCGGCATAACGATCGCGGAGCACGTGGAGACGATCCGCGGCGGCGAACATGATGGCCTCGGGATCGCCATGCGCATTGTCCGGCGGAACGACCTGGAAGGACCTGTTCCCGGCATCGTCTTTTCCCACGGATTCATGGCCTCGGGGGAACTCTACGACGCAAACTACATACTCCCGCTCGCCCGCGCGGGTTATGTCGTGGCTTCCATTTCTGCACGCGGGCACGGTGATTCGGGCGGAGCAATCCCGTTCCCCCGTGCCTTCGGGGAGACGGGCTTCCGGGTGCTGCCACGGCCGGAGATTACCACCGCGATGGACGTTCTCCGGAAACTGCCTGGGGTCGATCCCGCACGTATCGGTCTCATGGGCCATTCGATGGGCGGCCATCTCGTGACCGATACGGCACTTCTCGCTGATGGCGAGTCTGCCGTCGTCGCGGTGGCGGGGATCAGCGAGACAAACGACTGGTCTGGAGCGAAAAACCTCCTGTTCCTCAATTGCGAATACGACCAGTACATTTTCCCGGCACGGTCGCATGAACTGGCGGCCGGGTTTTCAGACGGAAATATCACCGTGAGCGGGCAGGAGTCAGGTGACTTCGCAGACGGTACTGCCAGGGGTTTCATCCTGTTCCCGAACTGCGACCATCTCATGGAGACCTACCACCCCGGTATTTTCCGGGCGGCCCTTTCGTGGTTTGACCGTGCGCTGAAGCACCAGTCCGCTCCGGTGGCCGAATCTGACCTCTGGACCTGGTACCTGCGGGGATGGGCCGGATCCGGTCTCACAATCGCGGGGATTCTTCTGGCCGCCGGTGCGCTGGTATGGGCGTGGGGCAGCCGTACCGGCACCGCCCAGGCCGGGCTTTTTCCGCTAGAGGTCCATGAGCTTTCAGGAAAGCGGGTCACCGAAGCCGTATGTGAGGCACTGCCGGGCGTGGAGACCGGGGAAACTCTGCTTCTTCCCGGCCGGGCCGGGAAGCGGATCTGGACCCTGATCTGGCTGGTTGCGCCACTTACGTCCATCCCGTTCGTGTCGCTGTGGAACCAGGTGCCGCTCGCGCTCTCGGGCCCGGCCATCGCGGGGCTTTGGGGCGGCGGGGTACTGTCAGCGATCGCGGTCATGTTAGGGACCACCGAGGACGAGCGGGCTGGTTTCTGGGAATGCTTCATCCGCGGTGTGGATCTGAGAAATCTTGGGGCCGGGCTGCTTGCAGGCGTTGCTGCCTGTGCGGCCATCGCCCTGGCGTTTACAGGTGTTCTCCTGGACTACTGGCCCACGCCCCGGAAATGGGGATTCGCGGTGCTCCTGTTCTTTGTCCTGCTCCCGCCGCTTCTGTCAGTGGTGTCGCTGCTCCATCTGCTGGCCTGCCGCGCGGGGAGTGAGCTCCGCCGCCTGGTGACGGAGAATCTTCTGCTTCTGGCCGCGGGCCCGGTGATGCTCATCGGGCAAGCGTTGTTCCGCTGGACCAAGATCATGCCGCTCGAGTGGATCGCCGCGGCCACGGTGCTCTGGCTCGGCCACATTCCGCTGCTACTGCTCCGGCGGAGGGACGAGATCGCCGCCCGGGCCCTCGCCTGGGCGATGCTCGCAGCCTATGTCCTGGCGAACCTGCTGCCGGTGCGAATCTGGGAATAGGCTGCCGCCCGGTCAGAGAGCGGCGAAAAGGTCCTTCATCTCGTCGGAGGTGAGCCGGGAAACCGTCGTGACCTTGTCGGAGAACTCTTTCACGGTGGCCGGCGTGTTGATTCCCATGTCGACGAGAATGGAGAAAACCGTCACTTCCAGTTCCTCCTTCATCCGCTTGAATTCCGCCAGCCATCGTGATGAAACCACGCAGTCGCCATCGGTAATGAACACGATGTCGCCGCGCTGCTTGTCGTCCCGTTCGAGCGAATAGATCGCCTCCTGGAGAGGCTTCTCGAAGTCGGTTCCGCCGCCGATGAAATACTCGGCAAGCTGCTCGATCCGGGCGATGCGCTTGTCCTGCGCCTCATTCTTGGGGAACTCCATGACCGTAAGGGGGTCTTTCTTTGAGCCGAAGTGGATCGCCCGGAAATTGCGCTTCTGGCGGGTGGCGATGTCGAGCATGGCGAGCGTTACGGCCTTGGACCAGAGTTCCTTCTCGCCCTCCATCGAATAGCTGCCGTCGATGCAGACCACCAGCGCACCCTTGCCGCGCTCCTCGTCGCCCCGGAGGTTGTACTGGAGGAGCTTGCCCTCCACGAACCGCCGCATGAAATCCTTGCGGAGCACCGGGTGCCTGAGTGCGAACAGCTCGGCCGGGATGAGCCGCGATACGTCGTTGCCAAGCGTCACGTCGTACATCTCTTCGTGGTGCTGCATCACCCGCCGCCGCTGCTCGGCCAGCGCCAGCCGCTTGAACTTGCCCACCATCTTGGCGAGCCGCTTGAGCTTGTCAGAGTCCTGGAGCCGCTTGGCCAGCATGAGCCGCTGGTTCACGGCCATGCGCTGGTTCTTTCCGGACTCTTCGCCGAATCCTTCCAGCAGCTCCTCCGAATCCTTCACGTCGCTCATGGCCTGGTCGAAGCCCTTGTCGAGGGCCTTCTGGAGGGCGCTCTGGCGGGCCGGGTTTTCCTCGAAATCCTGGACCTGCTGGTCGTACTTTTCCTGCTGCTCGGAGAGCTCCTCCTTCGCCTGCTCAAGCCGCTCCCGGATCTTTTCCTCCATTTCCTCGGAGGCATTGTAGTTGTCCAGCAGTTCCTCCAGCGACTCGATCTCGTCCTGCTGCTGGGACATCTGCTGCTCGGCCTCGGCCATCTCGTTCACGTCGTTGGCCAGGTCCTTTTCCATCTGCGACAGGATGCCGTTGGCCAGGCTGTAGGTTGCCACCGCCGCCGAGGGCTCGTTCATGATCGTGAACTTGCGGAGATTCCTGAACTCGGGCCGCTGCATTGCTTCCTCGACAATGGTCCGGTTCTGGAGGTTGCTTTTCACCATTCCTTTCGGGTCGGAGAGGCGGATGTTGTACTTGTAAAGGGACGAGAAAAGGTCCTGCAGCAGCGTCCCGAAGGGTGAGAACGAGGTCTCGCCCCGGCGCTTGAGTTCGCCCAGCACGGGCGAATCGTCAAGCATTTCCGTGAACATCATCCGGTCGAAGGCGTCGTTCTCGACCGAATGGATGCCGAGGGACGGGGCGGGCGTGGCTTCCGCCGCAACGGGCTTGCGCTTGCGGCGGAATTCTCCGCGCTGGATATCCTTGGGCGGCGTGTAGGCCATGTCGGACGGGCTCCCTGCCGTTTCTTACGGAGCCTCCTCGAGGCCCAGGCAGTTTTCGAGGATTTCGTTGTGCATCCGCTCGATCTTCTGGCGCACGTCCTCGATCCGGCCCACGGAGCGGCCTTCCTGTCCGGCGCGCTTGACCACCTCGCTGATGCGCGAGTGGATCTTCTTGAACTTGGTGTGCGCCTCGATACCCGCCTTCGTACGCTCGTCCTCGTCCGCCCAGTTGCGCTTGGCGTAGGCAGATATTTCCTGCGCCTG
This sequence comes from uncultured bacterium, assembly GCA_964606035.1. GTDB lineage: Bacteria > JAGRBM01 > JAGRBM01 > JAGRBM01 > JAHCIT01 > CAZMGV01. The sequence goes on from CAZSFB010000089.1 coordinate 4,036, forward strand.
CTGGAGGAACTCGTCCGCCCGGCGGTCGAACGGATTGGCGATGTCGTACACGATGTTTTCAACCACCGGGATGTCATCCGGTGTGGTCCAGAGTACGTGGCAGAGGATCATCAGGTCCGAATCGATCACGTGGTCGCGGCCGTCCAGGTAGGCGGCAGCCCGGAGCAGTCCCAGCGAGTTGCGGAACCGGCGGTCGGAGGGGATCACGTTCTCCTTGCGGAGCTTGGTCCGCAGCGTCACCATCAAGTTCAGAACGAGGTCTGGGATCTCGACCGCGGCCGCCTCCTTCTGCATCGTCTCCAGGTCCTTCAGGGAGATCCGGGTCTGGTGCCGGCCATCCTTCATCGAGAGCATCTGGACGAAATTCTGGTCATCCTCCAGGTATTTCACGATATAGCGGAGCATAAACCGGTCGTAGAGCGCCGTGAGTTCCTCCTCGTCGGGCAGCTCGTTCGAGGCGCCGATCATGGAAACGAGCGGTACGTCCTGGGGCTTGTCGCCGTTGTGGAACTTGCGCTCGTTGATGAGCGAGAGCAGTGCATTCAGGATCGAGCTGTTGGCCTTGAAAATCTCGTCCAGGAAGGCCACATGCGCCACCGGCAGCTTGTCGCGGGTAATGCGGGTGTATTCGTCCTTCTCAAGCGCCTTCAGCGAGATGGGCCCGAAGATCTCCTCCGGGGTGGTGAACTTCGTGAGCAGCCACTGGAAATACCGGGCGCCGTCGATCCGCTTGCACAGTTCGTCGGCGAGCATGGACTTGGCCGTGCCCGGCGGTCCGATGAGAAGCACATGCTCGCGGGCCAGAAGCCCGGCCAGCGTGCCGTCGATCAGTTCTTCGCGCTCGATAAAGGTTTGCCGGAGTTCATTCCGGATACTCTGGATGGGGTTGGCATTGGCCACAGGTTCACCTCGGAACGGCTGCGATGGTGCCCCCCGGAACCTTTCGCGCCGTGTCTGGATGCTAGCCTATTTTCCGGACGAATGAAGGGAAAGCGGGCGGCCCCTACGCCACAATCCGGTCAGACACTCTTTCCGACGTTTTCCTTGAGTTTCTTGGACAGTTTTTTCTCGTTGTAGAGGACTGCGTTGTTGGCCCGGAGCCGGGTGCAGAGGCTCATGCAGAAATGTTCCAGAAACTTCACGCCGATGGCTGGGTGGCTGTCGATGATCGACCGGTATTTGAGGCGGCTCAGGAACAGCGTCGTCGTGAGCCCCTTGGCCACACAGTCAGCAGTCGTGGGCTTCTTGTCCACGAGGCTGATTTCACCGAAATGCTCGCCCTTCTTCAGGGTGGCGAAGATCTCCAGCTGGTCGCCCTGGCGGCGGCAGACGTTCACCTCGCCGGAGCTGATGCAGTGGAACCCTTCGCCGATGGTCCGCTCCCGGATGATGATCTCGCCGTCCTTCCATGTCCTCTGGTCCATGCCCGCGGCGACGACCTCGAGCTCGGGCGGAGTGAAATCGGAAAAAAGACCGATCTGCTTCAGTTGTTCGGTCGGAACCATCGTTGGAAATCCTCTCCGGGGTGTGCAAACGCAATTTCTAGCTTCTGGAGCAAGCTAACCGAAACCGCCCGCCTGTCCAAGAGCGGAGACCCGGTTTCATCCGGCGATTTTGCGGCGGAGCCGCGACAGGATGGAGAAAAGTTCCTCGGCTTCCGGGGCACGGATCAGCCTGAGAGCGGCCGCATAGAGGACCACGGCGGCGCCAATGGGGAGGAAAGTGAAGAAAAGCCTTGACGGCACCCGTCCGGCCGCCCGGACCAGTTCCCCCGCAGTGCCGGTTTCGAGCCAGCCGTTCAGCCCCCAGGCAGCAGCGGCAACTAACGCCGACACGGCAAGAAGCCGCCCGAACGACGCAGCAATCTCCGCCCCGTGGATTCCTTCGAGCAGCCGCGCCGCCGACACCAGTAATACGCCTGCGCCGGTAAGCGAACCGAGTGCGGTCCCAAGCGCGAGCCCCGGCGCGCCGAGCGTCTGGTAGAAGGCCCAGTTGAAGGCGATGTTCACCGCCACGGCACTCATGGAGGCGACGACGGGGAACCTCGGCCGGTCAAGGGCATAGAACACCGGGGCCACGACCTTCGTGACCGACGCGAATACCAGGCCCGTCATGTAGGCCGACAGGACGATGGCGGTCTCTGTCGTGTCCTCCGGGGTGAACCGGCCATATTCAAAAAGGAGCCGCACGGTGGGAACTGAAAGCGCGATGAGTCCCGCCGCCGACGGCAGCGAGAGCAGGAACATGTTCCTGAGCGCCCGCACCGTGCCCTGCCGGATCGCTTCCCGGTCGTTTCGTGCAGCAGCCTCGGCCACCGCCGTTGTCGCCACCGTCCCGAGGGCCACGCCGAAGAGCCCCACCGGCAGGTAGTAGAGCCGGAAGGCGTAGTTCAGGTGCGAGAGTGGCCCGTCCCCCAGCTTCGAGGCGAAGACCGAGTTGATGAAGATGTTGAGCTGTACCACGGCGAGCCCGAGCACGGCCGGGCCCATTAGTGAAAGGATCCGCCGGATGCCGGGGTCGTTCCAGACGCCGGTAAATGACAGTCCCAGCCGGTAACCCGCGCCACCCAGTTGCGGTAACTGCACGAACAGCTGCGCGAGGCCCGCCACCAGCACCGCCACCGACCAGGCCTCGGCCGCCCGCACGGGGTCCTTCGTGGCCAGATAGATGGCCGCCCCCGCCGCGATGGACACCACGTTGAACAGTGCGGGCGCGATGGCCGGGACGAAGAACCGCCGGTTCGAGTTCAGCACCCCCATCACGATGGCCGTCACCGAGATCACCGGCAGGAATGGCATCATGATCCGGGTGAGTCCCACGGCCAGCTCGCGCTTTTCCGGGGTGGACCCGAACCCCGGTGCGATCAGGTCCACGACGGCGCCGGCAAAGAGGATGCCCAGTGCGGTGATGATGCCGGTTGCCATGAGCGCGCCGCACACGGTTTTCGCAAAAAGTTCCTGGGCCTTCACGGACCCCTCGTTTGCCTGCTTTGCCGTGAAGGTGGGGACGAATGCTGCCGACAGGGCTCCCTCGGCGAACAGGTCCCGGAGCAGGTTCGGGATGCGGAAGGCGATCACGTAGGCATCGGCCACCCAGCCCGCGCCGAACAGGGTCGCGAAGATTGTCTCGCGAAGTACGCCGAGCACACGGGAGGCCAGTACGGCGGCCGTGATAGGCCCCGCCTGGGCAAGCTGTCCGGGGGGGGTGCCGGCCGGTTCTGGGGCTTTGTCGCTCACCCGGCTGTCCGGCCTCCGTCAGGAGTCCTTCAGGAACTCCAGAACGTGGCGGTTGGCCGCCTCCGCTGCTTCTACGAAGAAGCCGTGTCCGGCGTTGGGAAGCTTCACCAGCTTCGCGCCGGGGATTAGCTCCGCGAGCAGGTCGGAATGCTCCGGAGGTATCAGCACATCATCGGTGCCGGTAATCACCATCGTGTCGTGGAAGATGTCTTTCAGCCGGTGGCGGGTATCGTGGCCCATGATGGCGTTCATCTGGCCCATGATTCCCTTGAGCGGCGCGAGGTTTGCCAGCGACATTTTCATCACCTCGTCGATGATGTCCGTGCGTGTGCGGATGAACTCCGGCACAAACAGGATGTCCAGTGTTTCCCGCGCAATCTGCTCCCTGGGGAGCCCCGGCCTCGGCATCAGTTTCGCCGTGACGGACAGGTCCGGCGGCTTGTAGCCCATGGCCGGGGTCGTGCAGGCAAGGACGAGCTTCCTCACCCGCTCGGGGTGTTCCAGTGCCACATGCTGCGAGATCATCCCGCCCATGGAGGCCCCCATGATGTGGGCGGAATCAATGCCCAGGTGGTCCAGAAGCGCCATGGCATCATCGGCCATGTCGGCCAGTTTCCAGTTCGCCTTCGGAAGTTCGGTCTTTCCGACCCCGCGGTTGTCGAACAGGATCACCTGGAAATGGTTTTTCAGTTCCTCGGCCTGCCACTTCCACCAGTGGTGGGTGGAACCGAAGCCCATGATGAGGAGCAGCGGGTCCCCGCGGCCTAGGGTTTCGTAATGGATCTTCAGTCGTGGCGTTTCAGCGATCGGCATCTGTCCGCCGATGTTACCGCATGGAAAGGGCCGCGCAAGGGCAGCCTTTCACGCTTGGGCCCGTTCCACGGTCACCGGGACGCCGTTCAGGATCGCGTTGCCCACGATGGGTTCCATCAGCCGGTCGTCGGTGAGGTCGTTGCAGCTTACGCCCGGGAACTCCGCCGCCACGGAAAGCTGCACCCCCTCGCGGCGGTGGCCCCAGCCATGCGGCAGGCTTACCACCCCGGACATGATCTCGTCGGATACCGAGAGCCGCGTCGTCACCTCGCCCACGCGGCTTTTTACCCGTACGTTGTCGTGGTGCTTGAGCCCGAGCCGTCCCGCATCGTCCGGGTTCATGATGAGGTCGCACCGGACACCGCCCTTCACGAGTGAGCGGGCATTGTGGGACCAGCTGTTGTTGGTGCGCAGGTCCCGGCGGCCGATAAGAAGCAGTGCTCCCCGTTCCGTCTTCTTCGCCGTCTTCACCGATTCGCCCAGGAAGGTCTTCAGCCGCTTCAGTTCCCCGTCCATGAGCGGGTGCGAGAGATGGATCTTTTTGTCCTTCGTCTGGAGAACGCGATCCAGGGCCGGGACCAGCGGCCCAAGGTCCACACCCTTGGGATTTTCCTCAAGTTTCTTCAGCGACAGGCCGTCCTTCCAGGGCAGGAACCGGTCGCCGTAGCGGCCCGTACGGAGCAGGGTGTCCAGGATGCGGCGCGGGCCGGGAATCGCCCCCAGTTTCCGGGCGGTCCTTGCGGCGAATTTCGCTGCGGTATTTTTTGCCTTCTTTTCCATGAGGCGCAAGTTCAGGTCCGCGAGGATCTCCCACTCGTGCTTTGTGCCGGGGCCCGGTTCGATCACCTGCGGCGAGTATTTCGAGGTATTCCGAACGGCGAACATATGGAACGCCACCTCGTAATTGTCGTGCTCCAGCGACCAGGTGGGCGGCAGGATGATGTGCGCGTGGCGGGTCGTTTCGTTAATGTAGATGTCGATGGCCACGTAGAACTCGAGCTTCGCCAGCGCTTCCTCCAGCTTCTTGCCGTTCGGCGTGGAGAGCACCGGGTTG
>CAZSFB010000090.1:0-9032 GCA_964606035.1 uncultured bacterium
ATCCGCCTCCCCTCGACTGAAATCCGCCGTGTCCACCAGGACTGCCGGGCAGTCGTTGGCCAGGTAAGCAACCCGGAGCACGAAAACACGACTGTCGGCAAGGCGGGACGGTCCCGCTGGAAGGGTGTCCGCCCGACGGTGCGTGGTGCGGTCATGAACCCCTGTGACCATCCGCACGGCGGTGGTGAAGGCAAGGCCGGGCAGGGTAACCCTCATCCGGTGTCGCCGTGGGGACTTCCGGCCAAGGGTTACCGGACCCGCGCCAACAAGCGGACCCAGCGGTTCATCATTTCGCGCCGCCAGCCCGGAAAGAGAGGGTAATCCATGTCGCGCAGTATCAAGAAAGGCCCATTTGTCGACGTCCACCTCGAGAAGAAGGTGTCGACCGCCTCGAAGGGCCGGGACTCGAAGGCAATCAAGACCTGGTCGCGCCGTTCGGTCATTACCCCGGACTTCATCGGACTCCAGTTTCTTGTGCACAACGGACGCAAGTTCGTTCCGGTGTATGTGACCGACAATATGGTCGGCCACAAGCTTGGTGAGTTCGCCCCGACGCGTACCTTCAATGGTCATTCGGGCGACAAGAAGGTCAAGTAAGGAAGGCCACGAAAGGTAGAGCGATGGAAGCCCGCGCAATTCTCAGATACGGCCGCATTTCGCCGCGCAAGCTGCGCGAAATTGCCGGTATGGTCAGGGGGCAGCCTGTGAACGAGGCGATCACCCGGCTGAAGCTGACTCCCCGCAAGGGCGCCGACATGATCGCAAAGGTGATCCAGTCGGCCGCCGCCAACGCCGCCGACCGTCATGGCGCCGACGTTGACAGCCTCCGGGTCCGGACGCTGCTCGTGGACGAGGGGCCGCGCCTCAAGCGCTTCACGCCCCGCGCCCAGGGCCGCGCAAGCCCCATCAAGAAGCGCACCAGCCACATCACCGTCGTCGTGGACGACAACGCCTGAGCGTTACGCGGAAAGCATCGGAGCCGTTTTATGGGTCAGAAAATCAATCCAGTGGGTTTCAGGGTCGGCGTCATCCGTGGCTGGGAAAGCCGCTGGTTCGCCGAAGGAAAGAAATACCGCACACAGCTTCATGAGGACCTGAAGGTCCGGGATCTCATCAAGAAGCGGCTGTTTGAGGCTGGAATCAGCAAGGTCGAGATCGAACGCTACCCGAAGGAGACGAAGGTCTATATCCACGTCGCCCGTCCAGGTCTCATCATCGGCAAGCGCGGCCAGTCACTGGAGCAGCTGAAGGCCGAGCTCCAGAAGCTGACCAAGAGCGAACTCTACATCCACCCGATTGAGGTTCGCCGGGCCGAGCTCGACGCGCAGCTGGTGGCCGAGAACATCGCGGTGCAGCTGGTTCGCCGTGTCGCGTTCCGCCGTGCCATGAAAAAGTCGGTCCAGACGACCATGCGCCTTGGCGCCCGGGGATTCCGGGTGGCCTGCAGCGGCCGGCTGGGCGGATCAGAAATGGCCCGTCATGAGTGGTATCTGGAGGGCCGTGTGCCGCTCCACACGCTTCGTGCGGATATCGATTACGGGTACACACGCGCCGAAACGACCTACGGGTCCATCGGCATCAAGGTATGGATCTACAAGGGTGACGTGATCGGCGACCGGCCGAGCCCGGGTGCCCGTGTCCAGGGAGCTCCGGCCCCGCAGGCTGCCGTCTGAGCCCCGAAAACCGTATCAGGAGAGTCTGAAACATGCTGATGCCGTCTAAACCCCGATACCGTAAGGTCCAGCGGGGACGTAACTGGGGCAATGCCAAGCGGGGAACCTCCCTCGCCTTTGGTGAAATCGGAATCCAGGCGCTGGACCGGGGTAACTTGACTGCGCGCCAGATCGAGGCCGGCCGTATCGCGATCACCCGGAAGGTGAAGCGTGTGGGCCGTCTCTGGATCCGGGTATTCCCCGACAAGCCGATCTCCAAAAAGCCTGTTGAAACCCGCATGGGTAAGGGCAAGGGATCGCCGGAATACTGGGTCTGCCCGGTCAAGCCTGGCCGCGTGATCTTCGAGATGGAAGGCGTTCCGGCCGATGTGGCACTGGAGGCATTTCAGCTTGCCCAGGCCAAGCTGCCGTTCCGCACCAAGATTGTGCATCGTGAAGAGGGGCTCGTCTGATGGAAATCCTTCACACCGCCTCCGAGGTCCGCGAACTCGCGACCAAGGAAATTGAAAACCGCGTACGTGAGGCACGTTCCCGGCTCCGCGAGATCCGGTTCAAGGGTGTCACTGAGCGCATCGAGAACACCGCAGAGCCATCCCAGATTCGCAGGATGATCGCCCGCTGCCTCGCCGTCATTGGTGAGCGCCGGGCCGAAGAACAGGCAAAAGCCGCCGGCGCCAAGAAGTAAACGGAGCAGTTAGCCCATGACACAGACACAACAAACACCGGCCGCCCGCCACAAAAAGGGCAAGGTTCGCACCGGACTCGTGGTTTCCGACGGCGCGGCGAAGACCCGCACCGTGGAAGTTACCCGCCTGGTGCAGCACCCGATCTACAAGAAATTCATCCGCCGCCGCACCCGCCTGCACGTCCATGACGAGCAGAACGAGTCGAAAAACGGTGACATGGTGGAGATCCGCGAGACCCGTCCGCTTTCCAAGACCAAGCGCTGGAAGCTCGTCCGGATCGTGGTGAAGGGCAAAAGCATCTGAGCGGACCGGTTTTTCCGGACCCCAGACCGATTCCTATAGGAGCAGTTAAGCCATGATTCAGATGCAGTCAGTACTGGATGTCGCCGATAACACTGGCGCCAAGAAAGTCATGTGCATCAAGGTGCTTGGCGGCACACGCCGCCGGTACGCCGAGGTGGGAGACATCATCGTTTGCTCGGTGCGCGAGACCGCGCCGACCTCCAAGGTGAAGAAGGGCGATGTCGTCAAGGCCGTGATCGTCCGTCAGGCCTTCCCGATCCGCAGGACCGATGGCTCCTACATCCGCTTCGATGGCGCCTCGGCGGTCATCGTGGACAAGGAAGGCGAGCCGGTCGGCACCCGTATTTTTGGCCCCGTGGCCCGTGAGCTTCGTGCCCGTAATTTCATGAAAATCGTATCCCTTGCCCCGGAGGTTCTCTGAATATCATGGAGACCGCAAAGACCAGGATTCGCATCAAAAAGGGCGACACAGTCGTCATTATCAGCGGTGCCGAGCGCGGCACCAAGGGTGAAGTACTCCGGGTGATCCCTTCCTCCGGGAAGGTGGTCGTAAAGGGCGTCCGGATGGTGAGCCGTCACACGAAGCCCAGCCAGCAGAACCAGGCTGGCGGAATTGTAAAAAAGGAAGCCCCGATTCCGGTGTCCAAGGTGAAGTTCTGGGACGCTGCCTCGGACCAGGCTACCCGGATCCGTATCCAGAAAAAGGACGGAAAGCGGGTCCGCATTTCCGCCAAGACGGGCGCGGCAATCGACTGAACAGGGTTTGACAGAGGAACCGGAGACCGGCGGGAATGATCCCTCCGAAACCGGGGCCGGAGGATAGGCAGGCAAAATGGCCACGGAAAAGAAGACAGAAGGCGCAAAGCCGAAGCCCCAGGGCGGCGGAGCCGAGAAAAAGAGCAGTCGCCGGCAGATTGCCGCGCAGACCAGCGACAAGGGCCCGGAGAAGGGTCCCGAGCCGCGGATGCGCGAGCGGTACAAGAAGGAAGCCGTGCAGAAGCTCATGCAGCAGTTCGGATACAAGAACCCGAACGAGGTTCCGCGAGTGGTCAAGGTCGTGATCAATATGGGTCTCGGCCGGCACTCCGAGGCGGGCACGAACCTGAAGGTGATCGAGAATGCCGTGAACGAGCTGATGGCGATTACCGGCCAGCGTCCGGTTGTTGCGCGCTCGAAGAAATCGATTGCAAACTTCAAGCTGCGCGCGGGCGTTCCGGTCGGCGCTTTCGTCACCCTCCGGTCCCACAACATGTGGGAGTTTCTCGACCGGCTTGTGACCTTCGCACTGCCGCGCGTCCGTGACTTCAAGGGCATCCCGCCGAAGAGTTTCGACGGGCGCGGCTGCTACACGCTTGGCATCCGTGAGCACATCATTTTTCCCGAGATCGACTTCGACAACACGGACAAGATCAAGGGCATGAACGTTTCGATCGCCACGACGGCGCGGACCGATGAAGAAGGCCGCGCCCTGCTTGCTGCGCTCGGCTTCCCCTTCCGGACCTGATGAGGAAAAAGGACAACACGACCCATGGCTAAGAAGTGCATGATTCTGAAATCACAGAAGAAACCGAAATACGCGGTGCGTCGGCACAACCGCTGTGCCCGTTGCGGCCGTCCACGCGGATATCTCCGTGATTTCGATCTCTGCCGTCTGTGTTTCCGTGACCTCGCCACCAAGGGCCAGCTGCCCGGTGTGACCAAGTCGAGCTGGTAAGGAAAGGATCGAGAACATGAGCGTGAACGTGAACGATCCCATCGCCGATCTCCTGACCCGGATCCGCAATGGTGCAATGGCCCGCAAGGATTCTGTGGATGTCCCCTATTCGAAGATGAAGGAGAGCATCGCCGGCATTCTCGCCCAGCACGGTTTCGTGTCCGGTGTGGAAAAGGTAGCCAAGGAAGGCGAAACCCCCAAGCTTCGCATTGGCCTCAAGTATACCCGCGGGCGTTCCGGGGTGATCCAGGGGATCGAGCGGATTTCGCGTCCGGGCCGCCGGGTCTATTTCGGCTCGACCGAACTGCCCCAGGTCAAGAACGGTCTTGGCATTGCTATCGTGTCGACCTCGAAGGGTGTCATGTCGGATGTCGATGCCCGGAGCCAGAACGTGGGCGGCGAGCTGCTGTGCCGGGTGTGGTAACCAGCGGATTTACGCCAGGAAAGGTTTCTTATGTCTAAGATCGCAAGAAAGCCCGTTCCGCTCCCCCAGGGGGCGCAGGTACAGATCAAGCCGGGACTCTTCGAAGTGAAGGGCCCGAAAGGAACGCTGTCCATGCCGGTCCCGAAAGAGGTCGAGATCGTTCAGGAAAAGAACGAGATCTCGGTTCGCTGGAAGGGCAGCAAGGAATCGGTCACCCCGGCATGGGGAACTACGTGGTCGCTTGCGAACAACCTTCTCAAGGGTGCCACGACCGGGTTTACCCGCTCGCTTGAGCTGGAGGGCGTCGGTTTCCGCGCCGAGATGAAGGGCAAGACGACGCTTATGCTGAACATCGGGTTCACCCATTCCGTCGAGATTCCGCTTCCCGCAGGTGTCACATGCACTGTCGAGAAGAACCAGACTCTCATCAGCCTGAACGGACCGGACAAGGCTGTCCTGGGACAGCTCGCTGCCAAGATCCGCGGGGTGCGGCCGCCCGAGCCCTTCAAGGGCAAGGGCATCCGCTATTCGGGAGAGGTGATCCGCCGCAAGGAAGGCAAGGCCAAGAAGTAATCTGGCCCCGTGCCGTAAGGTAGGACGAATATGGCGATACAGGAAGATAGAAAAGCGCGGCGCGAGCTGCGCCACAAGCGGATCACCAAGCGGGTGCAGGGCTCCACGGAGCGGCCCCGGCTGGCGGTGTTCCGCAGCAACAAGCACATTTATGCGCAGGTCATTGATGATGCGGCTGGCAAGACGCTGGCTGCCGCTTCAACCCTGTCGAAGGACATCAAGGCCAAGGTTGGGAAGCCGGGCACGATTGAGGCCGCCAAGCAGGTGGGCTCGCTCGTGGCGGAAAAGGCCAAGGCCGCGAAGGTCCAGAAGGTGGTCTTCGACCGTGGCGGTTATGCCTATCACGGCCAGGTGAAGGCCCTTGCAGATGCGGCCCGTGCCGCCGGACTGGAGTTCTGAGATTATGGCGATTGCAGGCACTGAGCAGCGTGGAAGAGGCGAGGGTCGTCCGCCCCGGCGTGACCGGGCCGAGCGCGAGGACAATTTCACGGAGAAGATCGTTGCCGTGAACCGCTCGGCCAAGGTGGTCAAGGGTGGCCGCCGGTTCAGCTTCTCGGCACTCATCGTCGTTGGCGATGAGCATGGCCGGGTGGGCTGGGGCCTCGGCAAGGCGAACGAAGTACCGGACGCCATCAAGAAGTCGATTGAGCGGGCCAAGCGTGCCATGCGTCAGTATCCGGTGATCGACGGAACGATTCCTCATGAGGTGATCGGGCACTTCGGCGCCGGCAAGGTGTTCATGCGTCCGGCACGGCCCGGAACCGGCGTGATTGCCGGCGGCCCGGTTCGCGCGGTGCTTGAGGCCCTCGGCGTGAAGAACGTATTGACGAAGAGCCTGGGTTCCAGCAACCCCCACAACGTCGTGAAGGCGGTGTTCGAGGCGCTGGAACAGCTTCACAGTGAGCAGATGATTGCCACCCGCCGCGGCCAGAACGCCGAGAAAAAGGCGGAGACGGCGGCATCCTGAAGCATTGAGGCTCCGGTGGCTGATTCCTCTTGAGAGGATGGGCCGCAGGAAGCCGGATCGAGAGGACGGAAGACAATGGGCGCGCAGAAACAGATCAGGATTCGCCAGACCGGCGGGCTTATGAGCTGTAACCCCCGTCAGCGGGCCACCGTGCGGGGTCTCGGACTCCGCCGCCGGCACCATGAAGTGACGGTAAATGATACTCCTGCCATTCGCGGCATGCTGACCAAGGTTGGACACCTGGTGACGGTCGTGGAGGAGAAGGGCAAATGAAACTGAGTGATCTCCGTCCGAACACAGGATCGCGGCAGGTCCGCAAGCGCCTTGGCCGCGGTATCGGCTCCGGCCTTGGCAAGACCGCAGGCCGTGGACACAAGGGTGCGGGCTCCCGTACCGGCGCCAAGAAAAAGCGCGGCTATGAAGGCGGCCAGACGCCGCTTCACCGCCGTCTGCCGAAGGTCGGTTTTACCAACGTGTTCCGCATCCGGTACCAGGTGGTGAACCTGGGCCAGCTGGAAAAGCTCAATGGTGAAGTGACGCCGGAAATTCTGGCGAGTGCCGGGCTCATCCGCTCTGCAACGGATCTGGTGAAGATCCTTGGCAACGGCGACCTGAAGGCGGCCCTCAAGGTGACGGCCCACCGGTTCAGCGACGGCGCACGCAAAAAGATCGAGAGCGCGGGGGGTTCCGTGCAGGTACTTCCCGAGCCCCGCAGGCGGCAGGCAGCGGCGGAAGCCAAGGCCTGAGACAGCAGGAATAGAGAGCACGCATGGCGGAAACGGCTCCCACGTTCAATCCGAAGAAGCTCACCGAGCTTCAGTCGCGAATCCTGTTCACGGTCGGGGTGCTGATCCTGTACCGGCTGGGTACCATTGTGCCGACGCCGGGTATCAACCCCGAGGCCATGCGCGGATATCTCGACCTGACCTTCGGAACCCAGGGGTCCATCGTCACGCTGTTCAACCTGTTTTCGGGTGGAGCACTGCACAGCTTCTCGGTCTTTGCGCTCGGCATCATGCCATATGTGACGTCCTCCATCATTTTCCAGCTCCTTGGCGAGGTGATCCCCGAGGTGAAGGAACTCCAGCGGGAGGGAGAGGTCGGACGCCAGAAGATCAACCAGTACACACGCTACCTTTCGGTGCTGCTGTGCGCCATCCAGTCCACGGTGATTTCGTCGAGCCTCCAGACGGCGGTCGCGCCCGGAGGTGTTCCGGTTGTCAGCAATCCGGGCGTGATGTTTGTTGCGACTGCCGTGATCTCGCTGACGGCGGGTTCCATTTTTGTCATGTGGCTTGGCGAACAGGTTACCCGCTCCGGCATTGGTAACGGCATTTCGCTGATCATTTTTGCAGGCATCGTGACGTCCATTCCGGGGGCCCTTGGCGGGTTCATCCAGCAGATCAACCAGGAAACGATCAACCCGATCGGCGCGATCATGATTGCCATCATCATCATCGGCTCGCTGGTCGGCATCATCTACATTGAGCAGGCCGAACGCCGCATACCAGTCCAGTACCCTGGCCGCATGGTAGGCCGCCGCCAGACCCAGGCCATGAAGTCCTACCTGCCGCTCCGGCTGAATCCCTCCAACGTGATTCCGCCGATCTTCGCGAGCTCGCTTCTCGTGTTCATTCCGACGATCGCCGGCCTGACGCAGGACGTTCAGCCTGACGCAAACGCCTCGTTCTTCCAGAACCTCTGGCCGAACCTGGTTCTTCACGTCATCCAGCCGGTGGGTGAGTTCCTGAATCCGAGCAACTGGACATATTCTCTTGTGTTTGGCGTTCTTATCATCGCATTTGCGTTCTTCTATACGTCGATCATTTTCAATCCTGACGAGATGGCCGAGAACATCAAGCGCAATGGCGGCTTTGTTCCCGGTATCCGTCCTGGCCAGATGACGGCGAACTTCATCCGTCCGATCATGAACCGGCTGACCTTCATCGGCGGCGTCTATCTTGTGGTGATCTGCGCCGTTCTTCCTTATGCCCTGTCACGCGGTACCGGTGTGACTTTCTATTTCGGCGGCACGAGTGTGCTGAGCTGTGTGGGTGTGGCACTGGACACGTTCCGTCAGATCGCTGACCACCTGCGAAACACCAAGTACGATGCCATGCTTGAAGGCAAGGCGCTCGGCAAGATCAAGGGCCGCAGGATGCGGGGGGCGGCGTGAGCGAACTGTCCGTCATTTTTCTTGGCGCTCCGGGCGCGGGAAAAGGCACACAGGCGCGTGTGGCCTCGGAGGCAAAGGGCATTCCCCAGCTTTCGACGGGCGACATGCTCCGTGCGGCCAAGGCGGCGGGTACGCCCGTGGGTCTCAAGGCAAAAGAGTACATGGACGCCGGTAAGCTGGTTCCCGATGAGGTGGTCATCGGCGTGATGGGCGAACGGCTGACGGGCGCTGACACGGTGAATGGCTATATTCTGGACGGTTTTCCCAGGACCATCGCCCAGGCCGAGGCCCTTGACCGGATGCTCGCGGAGCGAAAGCGGGCGCTCCCCAGGGTCATTGAAATTGATGTGCCGGACGAGGTGGTAGTGACGCGGCTTTCCGGCCGGCGCACCTGCTCCAAGTGCGGCGCGATCTGGCACGTGGAATCAAACCCCACCAGGAGTCCGGATACCTGTGACGCCTGCGGCTCAAAGGGAACGCTCACGCAGCGGGCCGACGACAACGCTGACGTGATCC
>CAZSFB010000091.1:0-7141 GCA_964606035.1 uncultured bacterium
CCGGTTGCCCGTTCCGGCGTCGTGACATTCCGGAATGAGGCCGTCTGGTCCGCGAATGCGTCGCAGGGGAGGGCCAGTGCATCGCGGCCGTCGCCCGGTGGAGGTGTGACATCCAGAATGAACGTCCGGCGGTCCTCTGCAAAAGCCTGGTCGCGGACGGAAAGATCGAAGACATAGGTGCCGGGTGTGGCGGGCGTTCCACTCAGGATCCCGTTCGACGAGATTGTCAGGCCCGCCGGGAATGATCCACTCCGGAAGGCCCAGCTTACTGCGCCGGTTCCTCCCTGCGAGGCGAGCTGGACAGAATAAGCCTCCCCGGTCTGGGCCGGTGGAAGCGAAGCCGTGAGGATGTTTGGCAGAAGGGGGTCAATCACCGAAAGCCGCGCCAGGCTGGTGACCGGTGAAAGGCCGCCGGGACCAAGGAGCCGCAAGGTCCGGTTTCCCACGTCGGCGTCGGAAGCGATCGTGATGCCGACGGTTGCCACAGCATCGCCACCGGAGGAAACGCTTCCGGTCACGATCCCTTCAGGGCCATCCACGAGAGCGGCAGTTACATTTCTCAGATTATGCCCTGTTATCTCCACGGCCGCGGAATCACCGGCACGGAAGGCGGCCGGCGAGAGTCCGGTGATATCCGGCGGCGGCAGGGAGCTGTCGAGCGTGTTGGTCTCGCTCCAGCCGTCGGGGGTTCCCGGCACCGCACCAAGAATCTTTCCGGCGAGCCGCACAGAAACGTTTTCCGCACCGAGGAAGTTCAGGCGCTGGCGGAGCGAACCGCCGGTGGTGGAAGGTTTGTCGAGCAGTGCGCTGGTGACGATCGCACCGACATAGGCCGCATCACCGGAGAGATCCTCCAGCGGGACCTGGATCGTTTCAGACGCTTCAAGTTCACCGATCGCTGCTGAGGCGACGTAGGCGACAAAAACCTCCGCCTCGAAGTCCAGCTGAGGCGGGTAGGTGTCACCCTTCAGCCGGATTTCGAGAGACAAGGAAGCCGGAGGCGTGGACAGCAGGAATGATGACGGTGTCAGTGTAATGCTCTCGGCCGTTGCACGCAGGACAGGTGGACCCGGTTCCACAATTGGGGGAGGCCCCGATGATGGGCATCCGAAAAGCGGAACCAGTAGACAGGCCGCCAGAACCGCCCGCTGAAGGCGGCGGCTCCGTGTGGCTGAGAGTCTGAAAAGTTCCAGCAATTTCAGGCCTTTCTTCCGTCCAAGGGGGCTCGAATCACTCTATCGCAATAAGTGTGCCGGACAGTCTACGTGTTGCGGCTAAAAATAGGCAGTAATTACAATGGGTTAACTGTAAACTTGTGTTTCATGTATCAACGCTATGACGGAGTGTCCGATTTTCAGGACACCGGTCGCAAGGGTATTGTCAGGCTTTTGTCGGCTTCAAGCTTCGGACGGAATGGGTAATCGGTATTTCAGGACGGGAGTTCGGCCTCTGATCCCGCAGATTTCAGGATCTCATAAAGCCTGGACCGGCTGATGCCGAGGAGCTTGGCGGCGGCTTTCCGGTTGCCACCGGTGATCGCCAGTGCTTCTTTGACAGATTCCATGCGGGTCTGCTCGACTCTGGAGTGATACTGTGCAGCTGCTTCCGGCTGATGGGCCCCGGCGGCATCCAGCGCGAAGCCAGCCAGCTCCAGGACAGGGCCCTCCTCGAGCAGAAGCGCCCGGTGGATCACGTTTTTCAATTCGCGAATGTTGCCCGGCCATGGGTAGTTCACCAGCTGTGCCCGGGCATTTTCGGAAAAACCTGTCACGTGGCGTCCGAGTGACGCTGCAAGCTGCTGCAGGAAATGCTCGGCGAGCGGCAGGATGTCTTCCCGCCGTTCCCGGAGTGGCGGAATGGCGATAGAGAAGACATTGAGCCGGTAATACAGGTCCTCACGGAAACCGCCTGTCTCCATGAGATGCTCCAGGTCCCGGTTCGTGGCGGCAATCACCCGGATATCCACCGGAACCTCTCGCGTACCGCCGAGCCGTGTGATGACCCGGGTTTCGAGTGCGCGGAGGAGTTTCACCTGACCAGGCAACGGAAGGTCACCGATTTCGTCCAGCAGTACGCTGCCGCCGGAGGCGATCTCGAGGAGTCCCTTCTTTTCGCGCTCGGCACCGGTAAACGCACCGGTCTCGTAACCGAACAGCTCCGATTCGAGGAGATCCGCCGGTATCGCCGGAACGTTGATTCGCACAAAGGGCCCCTGCGCCCGGCCTGACAACCGGTGGATTTCCCGGGCAAGTACTTCCTTGCCGCTTCCGGTTTCGCCCCGGAGCAGCACCGTGCCTGTTCCGTGCGAGGCTGCCTTTACCATCCTCATCACGTCACGGAACCGGGGCGAGGCCGATTCCACCACGGCGAACTCGGAATCCACCTGGTTTTTCAGGTAGCTCAGTTCGGTTGAAAGCTGGGCTTCATGTTCCCGTACGCGCCGGATCCGGTCCGAGTTCGACAGGGCGAGCCCGGCCTGGTCGCAGAACGCTTCGATAAGGAAGAGATTTTCCGCGCTGAAAGCGCCGCGGGAGTGACGCTTGTGCAGGTAGACGAGTCCCATCACCCGCCCAAGGGCGCGGATCGGAACCACCATCATTGAGATCACTTCCAGTTCCCGGATGGAGTCGGACAAGTCTCCCGGCAGCACGCTCTCCACGGAGAGTTCGGCCTCGCCGGTTGCCTTTACTTTCTCCAGAAGCGGCCATACCCGTTCGGGATTCGGAATCCTGGCGGAGTCGGGCCGAAGGCGGCCTTTCTCTGATGACATGGCAGCACGGATATTATCGCCGATATAGAGATACCCCTCGTCCGACTGGGAAAGGTTCATCGCTTCCTCAAGGATCGAGTCAAGGAAGCCTGCCGTGTCGGTGTCGTCGAGTCCCGCATTGAGCCGCTTGTTGAAAGCGAGAATCTTGAGAAGCACAAATGACGACTTGTCGAGAGACAGTCTGCGGCAGTCTTTCTCAAACTCTTCGAAGTCCGGCCGCCGTTCATAGGCCTCCCGTTCTTCAGCCTTCAGATTGCCGCGGATTTCTTCATGCACATCATAGGCGCGCATGAGCTTTTCCCGGGCGAGCGCGATGTCGCCGCGCTCAAGCGCGATTCTTCCGGCGGCGGTCTCGGCGTCCCATAGCAGGGCGAGGTATCCGGCCTTCCGGTAAAAGGTTGAGGCCTGCGACAGAAGGTTAAGAAGCCGTTTGGAGGCTTTGCCGCCAGTTCCCGACGCAAGCTCCAGCTTCGCTTCGAGGAGTGCCATCTGATGCTGGGCGGCGGGGGTCTTGAGGCTCTCGGCGATGGACTTGAAACGGGCAAATTCGTCCCTTGCGGCAGGAAGATCGCCAGCCTTCAGGGCAAGTTGTGTACGCCCGGCAAAGAGCAGCATGAAATCGTTGGTATTCTTGAACCCCTGGAAAATCTCCTCTGCCTGAGCGAGCCCTTGCCGGGCCTTCTCCAGACTCCCCGATTCCCGGTATAATTCCGACTGGTACAGGTGCAGGTGGGCCCGGTAGAGATTCAGTTCGGGGGTCTGCACCAGCGCGGCGGCCTCATGGAAATAGGCTTCCGCCCTAGCAAACTGGCGGATAATGACGTGTAGATTTCCCAGGTTGCTGAGCAGCGCGGCCTGATAATTTGCGCGGCCGAGCTCCTTCATGATCCCGAGCGCCAGTTCATAGTGCGTCCGGGCATTCGAGTAGAGCGCGCGGTCCTGATACAGTGAACCGAGGTTCAGGTAGATCAGTCCCAGAGAGAGCCGGTCACCGGTTTCATCCGCGATGCGATAGGCCTTGAGATAGGCTTCAATGGCGGCCTGCGGTTCGTGCATGAGCTGGTGCGAGGCGGCGATTGACTGGATCGTGTTCACGGTACCGCGCTGGTTGCCGAGCTTCTCGTAGATGTCCAGCGCACGGTTGAAGGCCGGAAGTGCCTGACCGAAATGGCCAAGGTAGAAATAGGCCTGACCGAGCGAATAGTTCAGCACTACACTGTCGGCATCCGGGTGATTGCCGTCGCCAAGCAGGTCTTCAAGCAGTGCGGAGGCATCGCGGTATTTTCCGGTCCGGAGCAGCAGGTTGGCAAGGGCGACGGTTATTCTGAACCGGTTGTTGCTGCCGGTGTCCGCTTTCCGGGCTGCAACCAGTGACTCACGGGCAAGATCGTATCGGCCAAGATGAAGCTGGCAGTAGCCGGACCAGTAGAGAAACTCTGGTGTTTTTCCTGCGGAGGGCCGGGCACTTTCCAGAAGGTTCAGCGCACCCGTGTAGTCGGCCCGGTCAGCCGCCTGCTCGACATCGGCTAGCCAGTCGGTCTCATTTTTCTGTTCGGCCATATCCTTGTGTCCAGTTTACAGGACACTTTAGCCGATAGTCATTTTTTGTTTGTAACGTCCGGAAATTACTTTGAAAATGAGGGGGTGCAGAACTTCTACACCCCCTCGTTTAACTGGTCGTTGATGGACTTTTACCCCGGCGTGATCGGAGAAGACAGATGTATCAACTCGCAGCCTTTCTGGCGGCGTCAAGTGCTGCATCATAGTTTGGTTCCGTGGTCAGCTCCGGAACCAGCTCCACGTATGAGATACTGTCATCCTTGCCGATGACAAAGATCGAGCGGGCCAGCAGTCCGTTTTCCTTGATCCGTACGCCCCAGTCCTTGCCGAAGCTGTGGTCCTTGTAGTCGGAGAGGGTTTTGACCTTGTCCACTCCCGCTGCACCGCACCAGCGCTTCTGCGCCATGGGCAGGTCAACGCTGACCGTGAGGATTTCCACGCCGGGAATCTGCGCAGCCTTCTCGTTAAACTTCCGGGTCTGGGTGTCGCAGACGGGTGTATCGAGTGACGGTACTACGGAGATAAGGCGAACCTTTCCGGCCGAGTCGGCCAAGGTGACCGGTTTCATGTCCTGCCCGGCGAGGGAAAAGGCCGGGGCCCTGTCGCCCGGTTTCAGGGCGGGACCGATGAGGGTAAGGGGGTTGCCACGGGCGGTGATGGCGCCAGCACGTTCCTGTGTCATGGGGTTGTTTGCTCCTTGCGAGAATATGGTTTCGGACTGATGCGGGCGGGTTGCTAGCACACCCCGTCCGCAAACAGGAAGCGGCTGCCCCGGCAAACGCCGGAGCAGCCGCTCTGATCTGGGTCCGGCAGTCCGCTTGGGCGGAACCACCGGAACCGTGCGGTCAGATCTTGCCCTGGAGCAGGAACGAGACCACGAACGCGAACAGCACGAGGGACTCGATCAGCGCAAGGCCGAGAATCATCGTGCCGCGGATGTCGCCGGCGGCCGACGGGTTACGCGCGATGCCTTCGAGGGCGGCGGTGGCAGCCTTCGACTGGCTGAGCGTACCGAACGTGGCGCCGAGGCCCATCGTGATGGCCGTGGCGATGGCGATCCAGCCGCTGGCCGAACCGGCGGCGGCGCCACCGTCTTCAGCAAGGGCCAGGGCCGGAGCGGCCACGACGAGGGCGAGGGCGAATGATGCAAAACGGTTGAACTTCGACATTTTCATGAACCTCCTTGTGGTTCGTTTTCTGGGTTTATGGTTTGCCTTGGTCGCCGGTCCGTCCGGGGTCTGCTGGTGATATTCAGTCAGCCGCTTCGTCCGGTGCCGGAGATAGACTCTTTTGTCCTTTTCAGTGGGCGTGCGCCTGGGCGCCGTGCCCGGCTCCGTGGTGCTCGCCATGGGCGTCATGTCCGTGGCCATGATCGTCGTGGCCGCCTTCATGTTCGGTGGCCAGTGCCACGTAGATCATGGACAGATAGGTGAATACGTAGGCTTGCAGCAGGGATACAAACAGGCCGAATGCCATTAGCGGAACCGGCAACACGTAGGCGAATATCTCCTGGAACGCACCGAGCACCTTGTGGTCACCGAAGATGTTTGCGTAGAGACGGAGTGACAGGGAGACCGGCCGCACTGAATGTGAGACGATTTCAATGACGA
This sequence comes from uncultured bacterium, assembly GCA_964606035.1. Classification (GTDB taxonomy): domain Bacteria; phylum JAGRBM01; class JAGRBM01; order JAGRBM01; family JAHCIT01; genus CAZMGV01. Next base: position 5,941 of record CAZSFB010000091.1, read on the forward strand.
ACAGAAGCGGCCCGAGCCACCACAACGGTCCCCAGAAGTGGGCGAGATAGTTCTTCACGCCATGGGACTTGATGCCCTGGTAGTTGTAGTAGATGAACACCGAGAGCGCGACCGGGAAGTTGGTGAACAGGTTATCGGTGGAGGGGAGCAGGCCGGGAATCAGTCCCAGCGCGTTCGAGAAGAACAGATACAGGAAGATTGACCCGAAGAACCAGAACTGGCGGCGGGCTTCTGCCTCGCCGAGAACCGATGATACGACCCCGAAAAGGCCCTCGACGAACATTTCCCAGAAATTGAGGAACGAGGTCTTGGCCTCGGGCACCAGTTCCTTCGCGCGGGCGGCGGAGCCAGCCTTCACGATGAGGCTCACGATGAGGATCAGCACAAGCACCACGAGGCCCATGAACACGTTGCTGTATTCGTGGGCCGTGTGCTCGTCGAAGAACAGGTTAAACCATGTGTAGTGGCCGCCAGCGGCGGTAACCATCTGGTGCAGGGGGATCAGGTTCACTTCGTTACCTCCGGATCCGCGGCAGTGTGCGTCTTGCCGGCGAACCCCTCCCATAGGGAAGCCATCACGAACAGGAAAAACCCGCCCATAAAGGCGAGCAGGTGGACGGGCTCATAACGGACGACCATATAAAGAATCAATACCAGCAGGGCGAGTTTCAGAATTAGCATTCCGCCCCCTGCCGCCTTGTCCGCACCGGCCCGGATATACCGGTTGACGATGATCTCGATGGCCCAGAGGTTGAGGACGACCAGCGCCGTGCCAGCCAGAAGGCTAATGGTGAGGTAGAGGGAGCGGGTCACCACCAGTAATGCTGGCGCTGCAAGGGCCGCCAGAATCAGGGTATTCCGCCGGATCCGGCGGTTATTGGCCATCGGATCGGCGGGATTTGCCTCCGAGGCGGGAACTGAAGAATTCGTAGACTCTGACAAGATTGACGATCCCCGCTGCAAACCCGAGAAAAGCTCCGGAGACGGCCAGCCAGGGGTCCGTTCCCCACTTCTCGTCCGCCCAGCTTCCTGAAAGAATTCCGAGCGTCGTCGCCACTCCGAGGGTCATCCCGACTCCTGAGAGTGCCCCCAGTTCCACTGTCCAGTGGTTGGTCCCGCGCTGAGGCTTTTCCGGCACGGGATTTTACCAGCCGCAGGACCCGGCGGCGCGGATCATAGCGGAGCGGATGGCGAAATCAAT
>CAZSFB010000091.1:7151-9027 GCA_964606035.1 uncultured bacterium
AATGCCAATAAAAACAGCTATTTATATTCAGATACCTGTGCCAGTGCAGCATCGGCAGCCTTCAGGGTACGCTGCAACTCCCTACCGCCGTGAGTGGCGGAGACAAAGGCGGCTTCAAAGGGACTGGGTGGAAGGTAAATACCTCTGTCGAGCATGGCGTGGAAAAAGATATTGAACTGTTCGCGGCTGTTCTGGCTGGCGGAGTCAAAATCAGTCACCCGATCCACTCCGAAGAAGAGCGTGAACATGGAACCCACACGGTTGATGACTGCCTGAACTTTGTGACGACGCAAAAGCTCCTTGAGCCCATGTTCCAGACGGTCGCCGTAGTTATCGATGCGCTTGTATAAAGCTGGTTTGAGTTGGCGGAGCGTCGAAAGCCCCGCGGCCACTGCCATCGGATTCCCGGAAAGCGTCCCTGCCTGGTAGACGGGCCCCAAAGGCGAAACTTTTTCCATGATCTCCCGGCGCCCGCCGTAGACGGCGAGGGGCATTCCGCCGCCCACGATCTTGCCAAGCGTCGTGAGATCCGGAGTTATCCCGTAAAGCTCCTGTGCACCTCCGGCTGATACCCGGAATCCGGTCATCACCTCGTCGAATACGAGTAGTGCGCCATGCTTTGTCGCCAGCTTGCGGAGGGTTTCGAGAAATCCGGGTGCAGGCGGAACACAGCCCATGTTTCCCACCACCGGCTCCACGATGATGGCCGCGATTTGCCCATCGTTCGCCCTGAGGAGCGATTCCACCTGGTTGGCGTCATTGAAACGTGCGGTGAGTGTCAGGCGGGCAAACTCTCCGGGAACTCCGGCCGAATCCGGCGCGCCGAAGGTGAGCGCACCGCTGCCGGCCTTCACCAGCAGGTAGTCGGCGTGGCCATGATAACAGCCCTCGAACTTGATGATCTTGTCCCGGCCGGTGAACCCGCGGGCCACGCGCAGTGCGCCCATGACTGCCTCGGTGCCGGAGGAAGTGAACCGCATCATTTCGATGGACGGAAAAAACGACTGGATTCTTTCTGCGAGGCCACTTTCGCGTTCCGTCGGCGCGCCATAGCTTGTTCCAAGTGCAGCCGCCTCCTTGAGAGCCTTCACCACTTTCGGATCGGCATGGCCAAGGATCATCGGCCCCCAGGAACCCACGTAATCGATGAGGCGGTTGCCGTCTGCATCGGTCAGATAAGGCCCTTTGGCCTTCGCAATAAAACGTGGCGATCCGCCGACACTGCGGAACGCCCGCACCGGTGAATTGACGCCGCCGGGGAAAATCTGCTGCGCCCGGCGGAAGGACTTGTCAGAACGGATAGTCTTCGTTGGCATACGGCGTTCCCATGCCTTGGACGGATCAAATCGTCAACCGCCACGGTCATCTGGAGTCAGGCTCGAATTTTCCCTGCCGTCCGGCTATCATCTGTCCTGTTCTTTTGCTGCAAAGAGAGAAAAGAGAGAGATAGGGAGTCTGCAAATGACCGGGAAATCCCAGGTGATGACGGGCCTGCTGCTGGGAGTAGCGGTGACCCTGCTGCTGTCAGTGGTGCCAGTGTCAGCCAAGAAAATGTACAAATATACGGATGCGGCCGGGAATCTTCACGTCGTGGACGATTACGAGAAGGTACCGCTGCGCTACCGAAAACAGATCGAGATACGTCAGTCTACCGTCTCCGATGAGGCCCCCCCGGTGATCGAAGGTTCGGAAGGGCTGATGCGCCCGCCCGAGGGATCTGTCCCGGTTCCATCCCAGCCACCCGCCGAGGGCGGGGCTGCACCTGCGGATGGCAGTGCCGCAGACGGCAAGGACAAGGAAAAAGAGAAGAAGAAGGGGCTTACCGACCGCAAAGGTAACGATGAGGCATACTGGAGGGACCGGTTTGGCCGTTGTG
>CAZSFB010000092.1:0-4851 GCA_964606035.1 uncultured bacterium
GTTTGCGAGGCGGTGTTGCGGCGGGTGGAACCGGGATATACTCAAGAACATCGTTCTCGTGCAGCTCGAACCGGGGTTTCGGGAAGTACCGGAAACTTCGTAGGTTATCCACGAGATCGTTCGGATAGACAAACTCCACCACCAGCGATGGAGCAAGACGGATCCCGTTTTTCCGGAAGTGCAGCAAGTGCTGGTCGGTTCCGGTGCCGGGCACTGCCAGGTTCAACCACGCATAGCCCGGAATCTTTCCGGCGAGCAGATCGGTCACCCTATCCGGCACGTCAACACCGTGCCCCCAGGCAAACGAATCACCAGTCACGACGATACGCGGCCGCCCGTCCCCGGACAGCATCGAGAATTCCGGTGCCCGGTAACCATCAGAATTGGCACGCACATCAATGGAAAACTCGGGCGCGGTATTCCGGTAGTGGACATCCGGCACCAGCATGAGGCCCAGATCGGGGTCTCCACGATAAGGAGAATCGAGACCGTTGGGCGACAGGATTTCAAGCTCGCTGTCAACCCAGAGCACCGCATCCTGGGGTGCGAACAGACGGAACAGGAGTTCCAGACCACCAAGGGTCAGCAAAAGCGTGGCGAAACTGATTGCCAGCCCGGCAAACGTATTTCTCACGGGGGACTCACGAAATCAGAAGATTGTGTAGATGAACGGGGCTACCGCCGTGCCCTGCGCCATCACCAGCAGGAATCCGATTGCGAGCAGCACGATCACGATCGGTGCCATCCAGTATAGTTTCCTCTCCATGAGGAAATCCTTGAACTCGGCCAGCGTACTGCCGCGCTCCCTGGCAACGTCGAGAAAACTTCCACCGCCCTCGTTCGCCTTGCGGAAAGGGTTTTCTTCAGGCTGACCGCTCTGGTTTTCCGGCATGATGATTCCCTTTCCTCAGTCGAGCTCGAACGTCTGGATCCAGTCCTTGCCAACCCGGTTTTTCTCGGGCTGGGTTTTCTTGTCAAGGATAAAAGATCCTACCACAAGGTAGTCCATGTTGGTCGCCATAAAACAGCGGTAGGGATCCTCGGGTGAGCAGACGATCGGCTCTGACCGGACGTTGTAACTGGTGTTGATGAGAACGGGGCAGCCAGTGCGCCGGTCGAACTCCGTGATCACATCGTAAACGAGAGGATTCATTTCCCGGGAAACCGTCTGGATCCGGGCCGAACCATCCACGTGGGTCACCGCAGGAATCGTGCGCCTCTTTTCCAAAACCTGACAGACATGGAGCATGTAAGGTGATTTGTGCCCGCGGAGGTCGAACCATTCCCCTGCCTTTTCCTCGAGAACGATCGGGGCAAAGGGCCGGAAACTTTCGCGGAACTTGATCTTCAGATTCACGCGATCCCGGTTGTCAGGGCGCCTCGGATCGGCGAGTATCGAGCGGTTGCCGAGAGCCCGCGGGCCGAACTCCATTCGTCCCTGGACCCACCCGATGACACCCTGCTCCTCGTCAAGCAGACGGGCAGTTTCTTTCACAAGCCGGTCGCGGTCCAGTTTCTGATAGGGTGCGCCCTTTGAATCCAGAAATGCCTGTATCTCGTCGTCAGAATATTCAGGACCCGTGAACGGGAAAAAATCTCCTGGTGTGCGGGGCTTGTTAAGCAGCGAATGCCAGCCATAAAGAGCTGCCCCAAGTGCACCGCCAGCGTCGCCGGCCGCCGGCTGGACATAGATCTGCTCAAACGGGCCCTCTCGCAGCATCCGGCCGTTGGACACGCAGTTCAGTGCGACACCACCCGCCATGCAGAGGTTCTTTTTCCCGGTTTCCCGGTGGAGGTAGCGGGCCATCCGGAGCATGGCGTCCTCTGTGACCTTCTGGACGCTCATGGCAATGTCCTTGTGGAACTGCTCCAGGGGCTCGTCCTCTCCCTTTCGTGCCGGACGTCCAAACAGTTCATCGAACCGGTGGTTCGTCATGCGGAGACCCTTATGGTACGAAAAATACTCCATGTTGAGCTGGAAGGAACCGTCGTCGCGCAGGTCAACCAGATGATCGTAAATCTGCTTCGTGTATTTGGGCTCACCATAGGGTGCCAGCCCCATCACCTTGTATTCAGCGGAGTTGACCTTGAAACCCAGGTAGTAGGTAAAAGCCGAGTAAAGCAGCCCCATAGAGTGGGGGAACCGGATTTCCTTGAATATACGGAACTGGTTCCCGGAGCCTTCGCCAAAGGTCGTGGTGGCCCATTCGCCGACACCGTCAGCGCAGAGGATCGCCGCGTCTTCAAACGGCGAAGTAAGGAACGCACTGGCCGCATGAGACTGGTGGTGCTCCATGAACAGCACCTCGCCCGAGTAATTCAGCTCCTTGCGGATAAGGCTCTTGATCCAGAGTTTTTTGGATATCCAGACAGGCATCGCCTTTACGAACGAAGGCAGTGACCAGGGGAAGGTCGCCATATAGGTAGACAGCAATCGCTCGAACTTCACAAACGGCTTGTCATAGAAAATGACTGCATCAACGTCCTTGATCCCGATGTTTCCAAGATGCAGCAAATATTCGATGGCGTTCTGGGGGAACTCCTCGTCATGCTTTTTCCGGGTGAACCGCTCCTCGCTGGCGGCACCGACGATCCGGCCGTCCTGTACAAGGGCGGCGGCGGAATCATGATACCAGCAGGAAATTCCAAGAATATTCATGACCCGATTCGCCCCCGTTCAGAACTGCCGCCGGCAGGCAGCGATGCTGTCATTCCGAAAACTGACCGGGTGATAGTAGGTTTGTTCCGGAGCCGGGGTTTGCTTCCACTTGAGGCCAAGCCCGTCATCTCCCTGAACACGGCGGAACAGGGAGACAGGCCCCAGCACAAAAACATAAATGATGCCAACAATAACGGGATTAACTACCATCCCGATGAGATGTCCCAGCTTTGCGAGCACGTCGTTCAGGGCCCTGAGCACTCGCATGACCGGATTGGAACTTGCTTTCTTTTTCGGCATCTTTGACTCCGGCCCCCGCCGGAACGATTGCTATTATTCGACAGGGTTCAGGGTTTCAAGGCCTGTCCCGGTGTAACAGCTAACAGGAAAAACCGTTAATCAACGGATATTTACGAGCGTTACAAACCCCGGTGCGAGTTCTTCAGCGACTCGCCGGTTGCCGAGTGCCGACCAATGTCCATCCACGTCAAAATGCCAGTTCTTGCCAGCCAGCAAGTCCTCAAAGGCCGGGGCATAAAGGTCAAAAAGGGAAAAGTTGTGCTGCTCAGCCAGAGATTCGAACTGCTTCCGCTGCCATTCCTGAAGGGTATCCGTCAACACCACCACCAGGCGGGCACCGTCTGAACCGGTTTCGCCCGCCAACCTGGAAATCACCCTCGACATGATCCGTTGCTCGGTCTGGGATTGGGGGTCATCCCGGTCCCGAAGTTTCTGGTCGACGCCTTCAAGCAGCCATAGATGGGCAGCTTCGGCCTCCTCGCGGCTCAGCGGCCTTTCAACCCTCAGGGGCGAGGCCTTTGCCTTTGAACTGAATGCCAGCATCCGTGGTACCGACTTCAACAGCTTGAACAGGTGTGAACTGTTCGTTAGCCAGATATCAAAGGATTCGGTCACCGACAGCTCCGGTAACCGCCGAAGCTCGACTGAGTCCTCCGCCTCCCGGTAGAGTCGGCGGGAGTGAGAATCGAGGTTTTCACGCCAATCGTTCCCACAGACCGCATAGACAACGATGTCCGGTGTGAATGAACGGGCGAACGACGTGTATCTCGCCAGGGATTGCACCGCCGAATACCCCTTGATACCGAAGTTGAGCCCCTCAACAGCCAGGCCCGGCCGCTCCCGGAGTTTTTCAACTAGCAGATGGGACCATGTTTCGTGAAAAGGAACCTCGGACGCCTCGGTAAAACTGTCGCCGATGAATGCAATCCGGAGAGTCCCGGCCGGCTTCTCGCGGGTCACTTCCGGACCGCGGAGACCGTGACTGTTGTATTCCACCCAGGTACGGTAACCCGGCCCTGTATAGTAATAGCGGTCCCCCGGGATCCGGACTTTTCCCGAGTTCAGGTCCCAGGCGGTCCGGTGAAGGCGTAATGGCATCCGGCGCGCGACGTATTCACCTGCTGCCAGCAGGACAGCCACCACAAGGCAGAGGAATCCGCGCATAATGTATGCGAACTGCCGATTGCGACTGTGCATACGGTGAACGGCGACCTAAATCTCCGCCTAACCAAAAGCCTGGAATCAGCGTCCTTTAAGGGCGGCTTCAATCTCCGCCTTAAACGCAGTATAGGGCTGGGCACCGGACAGTTTCTTGCCGTTCACCAGGAACCCGGGGGTTCCGGTGATGCCAAGGGCATTGGCCTCTTCCATATCCTTTTCGAGAAGTTTCTGGGTCTCGCGGTTCTCCACGCAACCCTTAAACTTTGACTCGTTCAACCCAAGGGTTTTTGCAAACTTGTAGGTGCGGTCTTTTAGGTTGCTTTCGTTCAGCGAGGACTGGTTTTCAAAGTAGAAATTGTAAAGCTTCCAGAAAGCATCATCGCCCGAATCCCGCTTCACACAGAGAGCCGCAATCGCCGCCGTGTCCGCCCACTTGTGGAACGGCAGGGGGAGCTGCTTAAAATAGAACGTCACCCGGTCCTTGTATTCCGGATACACCTCGCCGCGCATCGTCTTGGCGGCACGGTCGCAGTATGGGCACTGGAAGTCGGAAAATTCCACGATCGTCACTTTCCCGTTTTTCGCGCCCTGGCGGGGGGCATGATCCAGCGACACCATTTTCATACGCTCGACCCGGGGGTCGAGAGTCGTATCGGTCCACTCAGAGAAGCTGATGAACTGGCCGCTCTCTGATACCAGGAACGTCTGGGTTTTCTCCTCATCGTCCTGAT
>CAZSFB010000092.1:4861-9019 GCA_964606035.1 uncultured bacterium
TGATTGCCCAGTTTTTCAAAGGTCACGGTCCTGAAGCCCGGGATATCGCTCTCTTTCACGGCTCCCAGCTGGTACATGCCGGAAAGAGTCACCCAGCGGCCATCGGTTGAGGCATAAATGGGTTGCATGATCGACTGGCCCCGTGCACCAAGAACTGCATCCCCGACGAGCAGGTTCTTCACCGAAGATTTCCGGAAGTTCCGGACTTCGATACTTACGCCCGGGCGGGAAATCCGGTCTTCAAGGGCAGTGGTGATTCGCTGGACGACCTCTGGGGCTAGCACCGCCGGTGCATCGGGTGTCCAGGCATCGCCCCCGGGCTGCGCATGGGCCTCGGACGGCTTGAGAACGTCAAAGAAACCACCGCTACTCACCGGAAATGACGGCCGCGTGTCAGTATTCTTGCTGGCCGTAGATTTTTTGGTATCCACAGATGCAGGCGTGGTGCCGGCCGAAGCAGACTCCCCGCTCTTCGAACGGTTGCAGCCGGCCACAACTAACACAGCCGCAACGGCGAAAACCAGGTTTCTGCTGATGTTCATGGAACGCATGGGTGTACAAACCTCCAGATCAGGGCACCCTTCAGGTGCCCCCTGCCGCGCGCGTCTACATTTGCCAACGGTTCAAGAAAGACAGATATCCCGCGATCACGGTCAGATTATCGGTCAGAAGTAGAACACCGACTGCCAGAAGAATGCAACCGGAGGCGATCTCGATTTTCCGCATATGGGACTTGGCGCGGTTCATGGCCCGTAATGCAGGACGTATCAGCACTCCAGATGCAAGAAACGGAATTCCAAGACCCAGGGAGTAGACCACCAGAAGCATAACCCCCTGCCCCAGGGTCTCCTGACGCTCTGCAAGCACCAGAATAGCCGCCAGAACCGGGCCGATGCACGGAGTCCAGCCGAAGGCGAACGCCAGCCCGATCACGTAGGCTCCGACAAAACTTGCAGGGCGCTGATCGGTATGGAAGCGGGCTTCACGGTACAACAGCGGAATCCGGATCAGGCCCATCGTATGCAGTGCAAATAAAATGACCACAACACCGCCCACCCGACCGAGCCAATTCTGGTTTTCAAACAGGATGGCCCCCAGTGCGCTCGCCGTCGCCCCGAGCAGCACAAAAACCGTGGAGAATCCGAGTACAAAGAATATACTCGCATATGCCACGCGCCGTCCGGCGGCTCCCTCAAGCGCGTGTTCATGACCGGCGACACCGCGCAGGTCTTCGGATGAAACTCCCGAAATGAATGAAAGATATCCGGGAACGATGGGCAAGACACAAGGCGAGAGGAAACTGACGATTCCGGCCAGAAATGCGGCAATAACAGTGACCTGCTGTACGGCTTCCACGAGATAGAGACTAGTGGGGCAATGCCATCACGGACAACGGTCCTGCCGCGGGTTTCCCCATTCTCAACAGAATTTCATCTAGTTGGGAGTTCCCGCACCGGGATTCCCGTACCAGACAGGGGGTATATCGAACAGCGGCCGAGGGTCTTTTCGCCACTTGCGCCGGATCAGCCGGTATACCTGCTGATAGGCCTCGAAGGCACGGTAATGGTCAATGGTTATCCCTGATGCGATGAGTGGCAGTATGGACTCCAGATAGGCTGCATCCGCTTCTGATGCGGTTAGCACAATGGTTTTCATGTTCGCGGAGAGATTCAATCCCCGTGATTCTTCCACTTCCATGAGGAGTTGCCGCCATTCCGGCTCCTGCAGCACCCGCCCCGCGAGTTCAGGCATGACCACCGGCGGTCCCGGCGGATTCCCGCCCGGATCGCGCTTAAGCTTCTCATCGATATAGTAGGCAAATGATGGCCACTTCCGTTTTCCCTGGTCGAGCAGTTGACGGTAGCCCTTTGGGCGGAGCCGTATCAGCGCTTCGACATAATTGGGTCGGACCAACGCCGATTTTTCATTCAGGAACTGTTTCCCTATAATTTCTCCGGCATCCGGAAGCCCCGAGGCAGTCAGCGAACCGATGGCGTTGTTGCGAACCTCCACACTCGGGTCTGCCAACGCTTTCACCAGCGTCTCCCGGGCTGAAGGATGTGCCATTTCTCCCAGAGAGAATATGACCTCCTTCCGGACGACGGGATCCGGGTCGGACGCATATTGCCGGATCAGGAAACCGACCGAGAGTTCATCGTCAATTTTGCCAAGTGCCCAGACCGCCGCCCGTTTCGACTCCCCTTTCAGTTTCGGAAGGGCCTTTTCAAGCCTTCTGGCGACATCAGGCGATGGCAGATGGGAGAGTGCCGCCATCAGGTTTCGCCAGCGTACATCGGACACCGATGACGGGCGGGACAGGATATCCAGCACCCGTGCCTTTCCGTCCTCACCGGCAGCCGCCAGGGCAAACCCCACAAGCGCCGGACTGTGGGCGCCATCACCCAGTTCGCTGAGCCGGATCTCCATGGGTGGGATGTCAAGCAGCCGGTCGATCACCTGCCCGGTCTGCCGGCTGTCAGTCAGGGCGGCAATATGGATAAACCGGTAGAAAAGATCTGGATGCAGGGTGGCCTCAACCGGTTCAAGGGCTTTCAGTGCAGCTTCCACACCGGACGCCCGCTCCGCAAGAACGAGCAGGGAAGCAGCAATGATCAGATAGGCAGGGTTCCGGTGCCCCTTCTGAAGCGTCTCCCGGAGTACCGGCACACCATCACGTCCCGCCCGCTGAAAAATGCGTATGGCTTCATCTGCACGACGCGCCTGCTCCAGCTGCTGATCTTCACTGTGAGCCTCCCCCACGGATTCCAGAAGCCTGAGAGCATTTCTCAGCTCCGCGTCCCGGAGTTCGGACGGAGTCGGCCTGAGCTGGGCCCCGGACCGTCCTGGGAATGCCACGAGCAGCAGCGCTAGCACGACCGCACAGCCGCGCAGCATCCTGCCTCTTCTGCCCTGCCCCGATATATGGGAATTGTCCACGGACGAGTAATCCTTTTTAACTTGCGGGATCAGCTTACTATTTGATATTTTGCTGTGGAAGGTTTCGTGCTGGTTTCCCAACCGACAAAGTCCGATGCCCCCTGCACAGAGTAGGGAGATACTTTCTTGGCTACGACACGGCATTCAGACCGCCTTTCCCGGTCCCCAGCGGCTGGTTCACCTGTATGCCAGCACTTCCAGCCTTTCCAGATTCAGTTGCACATCCAATTCCGGATAGCCCGCAACGGTTCCGGGCAGTCCGCGATGATTTTCAATCCCTGAACCAGGAGGTCCCTGTACCATGCCAGCTGTCAGACTCGAACTTCACCCGGTAAATCCGCAGCGACGCTTCCTGGAGCGCGCCATACAGGTTCTCCAGAACGATGGGGTCATCATCTACCCGACCGATACTGTTTACGGCCTGGGATGCGATGTACGCTCCAAGAAGGCGATCGAACGGATCATGCGGATCAAGCGGCTCAAGCCTGGAAAACCGCTCTCGTTCGTATGCGCCGACCTCTCCCATCTTTCAGAATATGCTGTCGTGGGGAAGCCCACATACCGGTTACTGAAGCACTATCTTCCCGGTCCCTACACATTTATCCTGGAGGCATCCCGTGAAGTACCTAAACTTCTGCTATCCAAGCAGAAGACCGTCGGCATACGGGTGCCTGACTGCAAGGCCTCCCGCGAGTTGGTCAAGCTGCTCGACTCCCCCATTGTTTCTACTTCGGTAGATGACCGCACGGACGGCCTCATGGACGGAAAGCGGCCGATGCTGACCAGTCCCGACGAGATTGAAGCCCAGTACGGCAACGACGTGGACCTGATTCTGGACATGGGAGTGGTGGGAAGGGAGGCCTCGACCGTTGTATCGCTTGTGGGCGACGAACCAACCCTGCTACGTGCCGGCAAGGGCAAAAGTTACTGGTCCGATTCCGGCGGCTGGGTCGAAAACGGCTACAACGGTGACAGTGCTAGAACTCTCGCCTGAAACCTTTTTCCCTTCTGTCCCCTTGCGGCCCGTTCACACAGTGGAGCGGGCCGCATTCTTTCCGGCCAACATCCATCAGGAAAGGGATTTCAGGTAAGTTTCACGCTCATCATCATCGTAGAGGGTTTCGTACGCCTTGGTGATCTGCAGGTAAATCGCCGCGACTTTTGCCCGTTCGGCCTGGTCGATGTCGTGGCTCAGCTTTGCCGGATGAAAGACCTTGGCGA
>CAZSFB010000093.1:0-8985 GCA_964606035.1 uncultured bacterium
CCCCTCTCCGCCAGCGTGTGCTCCAGTCCCTTTCCCGGACCTTTGAAGTGGCTTCCCTTTCAGAGGTGTCCGGGCTCATGTCAGAAGGGACACTATCCAAAGGGCGTAACCTGCTTGTTCTCCGTCTGGCCGGGGGCATCGTCGTTACGACAATCCTCTTTATCTTCGGACGGTCCATCCCGGCCTATATTCTCTGGATCGGAGTCACCTACTCGGTATGTGCACTTTTCTGCATGGCAATGACTTATGGCAATGACCGGATTGCGGCTGTATCCGAATACCTCAGAATTATCGCAGATGGCCTGGCACTCATTCTCCTGATCCAGTTTGCGGGGTCCATGACCACCCCCGGCCCCGGCATCTTTTTCCTGATTGTCTTTTCAGTCTGCCTGCACCGGAGTTTCGAGATGGCCATGATCACGGCCGGTTTTTTCTCGGTGCTTTATGGGACGACATTGTTCCTGGAGTTCTATGGCCATCTTCCCTACGCGCCTTATATACCGGACAATCTTCTGCTCGAAACCATTCTCAACAACGGCGTGTGGTCGGAATCACCGCCGGTTGCCCTCTTTGCCCTGAACTTCGCGATTGTTACTGGCGGCATGCTCCTGGCTGCCGTTCTCGGGCGTTACTATCGCCGCCGGTACCGGCTCGACCGGAGTGAGCAGGACGACATCCTCGACGGTCTCGGATAGCAGAAAAGCCCGCTTCAGAAGAGCGGGCTTTTCAAAGGTTCAAAAGCGGCAGGTTACCGGCCGTCGAACAGCGAGAACTCCGCATCGCGGCTGGCAGCCCGGTCACGTGCATCAGCTTTCTGGTCAGCACTCAAGTATTCAGGAATCGCGATTACAACGCCCTTCGGGAGCCGGTCCGGATCCTGGATGAGACCTTCATTGAGATCGTAGATTGCTGGCCAGAGCCTTGAATCACCAAGCTGATCCCTGGCGATCTTCCCAAGAGTGTCATACCGTTGTGTCGTGTAGGACCGGGTGCCACCCGTATACCGCTCAACCGAAGATTCCGCGACCGGCCGGCGGGTTTCGGCCTTTGCCACCGGGGCGGCTTCTTCCACCTGCCGAGCAGGTGGAGGCGGCGGTGGTGGTGGCGGTGGCTCTGCTTCCTGTTCCGCCTCTTGAGCCTGAAGAGCTGCCATTTCCGCTTTCAGGGCCTCTTCACGAATGGCAGCCTCTTCCTCAGCCTTACGGCGCGCTTCTTCTTCCTCGGCTATCCGGCGAGCCTTCTCTTCTTCAGCACGACGGGCCGCATTTTCCTCGAATATCTTTTTGTTCCGCTGGGCCGTTTCGACTGCCTGGGCGGCCGCCGTATTGGCCTGCAAAGCCCGGTCACGGGCTGCATCATAATTTCCCTTGGAGGACTCTTCCCGGGCTTCGCGGAGCAGCCGCTCGGCATTGGCGAGTTCCGGCCGGGCGAACTTGTGGGCATCGTTCTGCTGGGCATCACGGATCACGTTCTCCGCCTGTGCCATCTCCTGCTCTGGAGGTTTTCCACACCCGGACACAAAGACCGAAGCTGCAAGGGCCAATGCCATACCAATTTTCTTCATGCTGATAACAACCCCGCATTCCAGTTTCCGGGAAACCAGCCCCTTTAAACGGGGCCCCCGTAACCGGCCTATCCTATTCAACGAAATCTCAAGAGATTCTAGCCACTTGGCCTCAAAGTGCAAAATCCGGTATCCGGGTCATTTCAGATTCACCGGGTCAGCACGAAATCAATCCTGTTATTGATCCGGGCAGCACCTTTCTGGTCTTTGGGGACCAGCGGGACTTCCTGATCGCGGACCTTGACCGTGATCCGGTCCGCACCAATCCCCCACTCGGAGACATAACGACGGAGTGCCCCGCCCCGGCCAACAGCAAGGGATTCCGGGTTCACCGCCGGGCTACCGGCAGCAACCGGTTCCGGAAACGAATGAAGCTCGATCGATAGGGATATATTCTTGTGTTCCCGGAGCTTCAGGATCAGCGGGTTGAGGCTTTCCATGACTGCGGCATTTTCAAGCTGGTTCGGATCCCCCGGCCGGAAACGGACATCCAGCGGAAGACTCCAAGCGGTCGCCAGCTTGCCTTTCTGGGCACTGTCAGCAGCAATAAACTCATCCCAGTTCGAGACGAAACGGCCCTGTATTTCCCTGAAACTTTCCTGCCAGATGGATTCCAGCACCTTTCGCCGGTCCCGGTCCGCATTCCGGGAAACCCGGCTTCGCAAGTCCATCTCCGCGAGTTTCCTCCGGTCAGCATTGAAGACCTTTACCTCTGCCTGGAAAATCAGTGTTGCGGGACTGTTCTCCGTCTTTGCCGGAACGATTTTCAGGGCGAGAGCCCCCGCCATCGGGGCACTGTACGGGGCGGATTCCGGATCTTTCTCCAGTACGATAACCATGAAACCATGGCGCCGGAGTTCCCGGGTAACAAGGGTGAGGAAATCCTCCCCCGCATTGATCCGGTAGTTCCCGTCATCATAGCGCCAGTAGATGGTCCGGAGTTCTGACGGTTTGTCTATATAGAGACCTAAAGGAACCGAACCAGCAGGTAATTCGGCCTCCGCCGGGGGCCGGAGAACAGCCTCGTCACGACCCCTTCCTGCCTGGCTGCCCGCACAGCCGGACAACAAAACCCCGGCTACCATTGCCCACTGGAACAAGGACGTCCTGCACTTCACGAGACAACTCCTCCGTCAGGCCCTGCCCGCGAGATCGAGCAGGACACCGTCCAGAAGCCCTCCGTCGGACGCTACAATTGAGTCTGCCCCGAACCGGCGCATCACTTCAAGGACAATATAACTTCCTGCGAGAATCAGGTCTTCCCGTCCCTTGAGCAGACCGGGGAGTTCCGTGCGGCGGTGGGCAGGCAGCTCACGAAGCCGCAACAGAAGTTCGAGTGCCCGGTCATAGGAAATGGCGTGGTTGTTGATCCGGTCGGGGTCAAAGGTTCGTTGCTCGAGATCCAAGGCGGCCAGCGACGTGACGGTTCCGGCAGTACCGCAGATGCCGGGCACCTTGCCCGTGGGCAGGTGCTTATGGAACCGGTCCAGCGGTTCCAGTTCCCGGGCAACGGCTGCCTCCAGCGAGCGGCATTCGCCGATGGTCGGCGGATCGTTCTTCAGGAATGTTTCCGTAAGGACCACCACGCCTACATCGATGCTCATGTGGTCCACGATTTCGCCGTCCGATACGAGAATGAACTCCGTGCTGCCGCCTCCGACATCGAATACCACCTGCCAGCCCGGCGGATTGTGGAGGCGCAGCAGCACTCCTGCAGTGGACAGGCGGGCCTCCTCTTCGCCGTCAATCAGGCTGATTGTCACCCCGGTTTCCCGGTGGAACCGGGCCATGACCTCGTCCCGGTTCCTGGCCCGCCGGAATACGCTGGTTCCCACAGCCCGGCAGGATTCCACACCAAGCCGTTCCATTTCGCTCCTGAACCGGCGGACTGCCTCGACAGACCTCAGCAGGGGTTCGTCTCCGATCTGATGGGTATGGATGATATTTTGGCCGAGTCTGGTGAATACCCGGTCAAAAAAGACCGGACGCATCACTCCTCCTGCCAGCAGTTCAACCGCCTTGGCACGGAATGCATTGGTACCAAGGTCCATGGCACCGATCCGGCGTCCCGTAGACAAACCTTGCGAGGAATCCGTCAGGTCTTCGACTCCACGATCCTGTTGAAGCCTTCGTACAACAGGTTCTCCAGCCCCCGGATTTTTTCGGCGCAGGAACGGCCCATCTCCCATGCGAAACGGAAGGCTGCCTGGGGGTTGGCATCTGCGAACTTGAGGAAATCCTTGCGGCGGAGCATAAGCAGCGTGCAGTTATCACGCGTGGTCGCTGTCACCTGCCGGATTCCCGGCTCAAACAGGGAGAACTCTCCGAGGAAGTCGCCCTCTTCAGCATTATACAGTTCCACGGCTTCTCCGGCGGTTCCTTTCCGGGTCACGGCAACCTTGCCTTCCATGATGAAAAATACTGTCTCGCCCTTCTGGGACTCCACAAACAGGTTGGTACCGGCCGGCACCTGCTTTTCGATCAGGATGGCCGCAAGCGCGTGAACGATATCCTCGTCCAGTTCGCAGAATACGTTCAGCGTCAGAAGGCTGTCGGGATTAACCGCCACTGGCCGCCGCCTTTTCCGTGAGTGTCCGGCCACTCACACCTATACCGTCCGAGAGATACTGCATGGCCGCTTTATGGTAGTGGGGGGGCGTTATCAGAATCCGCTGCTTGTCCCGCTGCTCAAGCGTTCGCTTGACCTTGCCCGGTGATCCCATCACCAGAGAGCCGGCCGGAATCACCGTGCCCGGAGTCAGAAGTGATCCCGCGGCAATCAGGCAGTCATCACCGATCACCACGCCATCCAGAAGGATTGCCCCCATACCCACCAGGACACGATTCCCGATACGGCACCCGTGAACAATTACATGATGTCCAATGGTGCAGTCGTCGCCGATTGAGGTCGGGTAGCCTTGCCCGCCAGTGGAGTGGATCATGGTGAGGTCCTGCACATTGGTACGCTTGCCGATGCGGATCGGCTCAACATCGCCCCTTAGGACACAGTTGAACCAGACAGAGCTCCCCTCTTCCAGCTCCACGTCACCAATCACTTGGGCCGAATCCTCGACCCATGCGTTATCAGCCAGCCGGGGATATATGTTGCGGTATGGTCTGAGCAATTGAACCGTCCCTATCGCCCGAGCAGGTATCTGGCGAGATAGTCTCCAACATTCCGGATATCTCTCTCCGTGCCGGGGGAGAATACCCAATAATAATAAAGTCTTACGTAATAGTAAGTGATCGGGATCGAAAAATTAATTGAGTCGAGCCGGTCCAGAAAACCACCGTGGCCGGGAAGAAGCCCTGACGCATCCTTTATCCGGGCATCCCGCTTCAGCATGGATTCAAACAAGTCGCCAATCAGCCCGAAAATCGCCACCAGTACACCCAGAACAACACAATGAACCCAGCCGAAATCTTCCCGGAACGGGGCTTCAGGAAAAACCCACTGCATGAAAACCACCTTGGTTCCGATAGCGCCCAGTATCGCTCCCGTGACCTGCCCGGCGAATCCCTCCCAGGTCTTTTTCGGCGAAATGCTTGGGGCGAGTTTGTGCTTCCCCAATGCCCGGCCGAAAAAGTAGCCGCCCGTGTCGGCGAGAAACGTCGCGGCGACACCCATAAACAGGAAGAACATGCCAATCATGGCGAAGGCTTCGCCCGTGTGGATCTGTTCCCCGGTCTGGGTAAAGTACTTGGCCTGAAGTTCTGGTCCCAGATTCCGCAGAAATACCAGATGTGATGTCAGCCAGCCCGCATAGACAACACCAAAGATCGTCACCGCTGGCCCTGTGATGGCGGTGGAGATATCCTGTTTCCCAAGCTGGCGGGTGAATACTGTGAGGATCAGGACCGTGAGGAGAAGGGTCGAGAAATATTCATTGGAGAACGAGGCTGACAGAACCAGCGATATGCTTCCCGCCATGCCGATCCGCTTGGATCCGCGAAGCCCCTTGGCATCCATGAAGTTGAAAAACTCCCAGGATGCCGCTCCAGCCACGGCCGCGATCAGAACGGTCCAAACCCCACCCCCGCGGACCATCCCGAAAATCAGGACGGGCAGCAGCACAATAGCCGTGAGAATCCGTGCCTGAAGATCGCTTCTCTTTTTTCCTTCCGCTTCCGTCATCCGGCCCAATCACTTCCACGCGATCCGGAAGCAGTCAAAGCCATCCGGAATATTCGCAGGCACTTTCTCACATCTTGTATTTCGAGAGATCTTCCGGCTTGAGCTTTTCAAGTATCTCCGCCCATTTGTCCTTGTTCGACTCGTCAAATTTCACGTTCTCCGATGCGGCCTCACCGTCCGCCGTTTCTTCTGCCTCAGCCCTCTCATCCTCATCAGTCAGCGGGATCCGGGCGGCCTCAAACACCTTCTGGCTCATGTAGACCGGAGCGTCGAACCGGAGCGCGAGCGATACTGCATCCGATGGTCTCGAATCCAGCTCAACCTCCCGGCCGCCGGACTCCAGAATAATCTTGGCGTAGTAGGTGTTTTCCCGCAGATCGGAAATCTCCACTCGGGTGACCCGGGCATTCAGGCGGTTCATCGCATCAACAAAGAGATCATGCGTGATGGGACGCGGCGGGGGCTGATTCTCCAGCACCATACGGATGGAATCGGCCTCGAAAGGGCCGATCCAGATGGGAACCCCCATCTTGGTTTCCGGATCCCGAAGGATCATTACCGGCGACTGCGTTACCGGGTCCATGGCCAGGCCGGCTATATCCATGCGGCGTTTCATGCAGCGGCATCCCCTTCCCGCGCCAGTTCACCCCGGAGCGTGTGGGACATCTTCCGGGTCACCCGGACCTCCGCGATCCTTCCGGTGCGCCACTCCGGTGCGGGAACATTCACAACAATATTCTCAGGGGTCCGGCCCATCAGTTCGTTGTCCGACTGCCTGGATCGGCCCTCGAACAGCACTCGTACCGTCCGGCCCTCGAAACGAGCGAGAAAACTGTCCGACAGTTCAGCCGCCCGTTTCTGGAGACGGATCAGCCGTTCATTGGCGGTCTCCGGATCAATCCTTTCGTCCAGCTTCAGCGCTGGAGTCCCAGGACGCGGGCTGTAGGCGAAGGAGTAGACGGAATCGAACCGGACTTCGTCCACAAGAGACATGGTTTCGGAGAAATCGGCCTCTGTCTCGCCCGGGAATCCGACGATGATATCCGTGGTCAGTGAAACTCCCGGCCGTACAGTGCGGAACCAGTTCACGACTTCAAGATACCGCTCCCGGTTGTACTCCCGCTTCATCCGCCGGAGAATCCTGTCTGAACCCGACTGCACCGGCAGATGCACATGCGGCATCAGCTTGGGCTCTTCCGCCATCGCCTCGATCAGATCCCGCCTCACATCCACCGGATGCGAGGTCGTGAACCGGATCCGCTCGATCCCGTCAATCTTCGCCACTTGCCGGATCAGCTGCCCGAAAGACGGTTCATCGGCAAATTGCTTGCCATAGGAGTTCACATTCTGGCCGAGCAGGGTCACTTCCCGGACCCCGGCCGTGGCGAGGGACCGGACCTCGGCAAGGATTTCCGCAGACCGCCGGGACATTTCTGCGCCCCGCGTGGCAGGGACGATGCAGTAGGTGCACTTGTGGTCGCAGCCGATGGAAACATTGACGAATGCCGCGACCTTCTGCTCCGAGGGCCGGACCGCAGACTGGAATATTTTCTCATCGTCGTAGGTGAAGTTCGCCCTGACCACAGGCTGGCCGGTCCGGCGGCGTTCCTCGATCATCGCGGGAAGCTCGTGAATGTTGTGGGTTCCAAGTACGAGATCGAGTCCCTTTACACGAGCCAAGGCCTCAGCCCCCGCCTGCTGGGCGACACACCCCGCCATGCCGATCAGGAGATCCGGATTCCTGGCCTTCAGGAGGCGGTATTTGCCGAGTTCCGAGTAGGTCTTTTGCTCGGCACGGTCACGAATCGAGCAGGTGTTAACAAGGATAAGATCCGCCCCCTCAGGTTCCGGAGAAAACCCCCAGCCTCCTGCTTCCAGAAGTCCAAGAATGGTCTCGGTATCACGGACATTCATCTGGCATCCGTGGGTTTCGAGATAAACTTTTTGCATTTGTGCCTTCATCATTTCCTGGACTGTGGCGGCCTACACCGGTGAGACATATCCCGGCGCCAGATCATGGCCTGCCTGATACAACCACCGTCCTGCGCAGCGTATCCGTTGCAGACCGCAGCCGCAAACCCGCAAGCTTCTGTAATTATTTGGGATTCAGAGCTACCCGCTGAAAGTTCACCCGCCGGGGAATAATAACGACTGGAAGCATCTGGGGCTCATAGCCGGGTTGCGATATCTCCATTTGATGGATTCCAGCTTCAAGCCGGATCGTCAGGTCCGACGGAATTTTCACGTCAGAACCGTCAGCCCGGATCTCTGCATATTTCGGCTGCACATCCAGCTGAAGCTGGCCATCTACCATAGATTCCCGGGGCAGATAGAGCTGAATGGCAAGATAAGCCGAGAGCCAGGGGATACTGATGGCCTCTCCCGACCAGTCCATTTCTTTTGAACTGACCACGGAACCATCTGACGTACGTATCCGTTTCAGCCGGATTTCCGCATCCTTCGGGGACCCGCTGGCATCGCCGTAGATGTATTCTACGGCGCCCGCTGCCAGAGCTACTTTCCGGCGGCAGTCCTCGTCTGAACAGGTGGGCACCCGGTGCACATCAAGAATCCGGGCCAATTCCTCTCCAGCAAGGATGTTGTAGTAGGCAAGCGCGGCAAGCTCCCGCTTCACAATGTAGTTGACCGTCAGCTGTTCAGTGTATTCAAGCCCCGGTGTCTCGATTTCAAAGAGCACCACCCTGTCACGTGGTACATAGACCGGTGCCTCGTCACCGAACCATTCATCATTGCCCGCAACGGCGGGAACCGTAACCAGCGCCAGGCCAATGGCTGCAAGCAGGGAGCCTGCGGCATGTCTCACGGATCTGCCTTTCAAGACGGTCGCCACCTCATGACACCGCCATCTACCGAATAAACCTTCTGGTATCCCTTGGTGTAAAGAAAACAGGCCGCATCCAGTGAACGCCTGCCTGCGGCACAGTATATGACGATCTCCCGGTCGGTAGGGATCTCCGACAAACGCCGTTCAATCTGTCCCAGCGGTATCACGCAGGCAGCCGGCACGATTCCCCGTTCTGTCTCGTAGGGCTCCCGGACATCCAGAACAAAGGCACCGGCAGCCCACTTCTCGGTTGCGTCGTCAGGTTCAATGATGATGGTCTCAAGTGGCGGGATCATTTTCTCAAGTCTCTCGATTTCAGCCCGTTCAGCCGACTCCTGCTGCTTCATGGCAGCAGCAAGCCTCTCACGTTCTTCCCGGAGAGTTGATTCCGCCCGGCCACTCATGCGGTCCAGGAGTTTTCCCAACCAGCCACGGTCACCC
>CAZSFB010000094.1:0-3112 GCA_964606035.1 uncultured bacterium
CGCTTACCACGGCACTCTGGTGGGGCCGGCTGGAAGGCCTGCTGTTTGGGGCTGCTCTCTGGCTATTGCCCGATTCCGGCCACCGGAGATTGACCGCCGCAAGCGTGTCTGCCGTATTTGTTCTGCTGGTTGTCCTGGAAGCCTATACGGGGGTCCGCGTTCCTGCTGGTATGCTACAGGCCAGATTCAGTCCGGCCGTGGAGTTGCAAGGCGCCCGAATCTACTTCGCCCCGGACGTTCCCGGTGAAAGCCGGGGAAAGATTACGGCACGGGCATCTGATGCCTTGCAGTCGGTGGGAGAGGCACTGGGAGGGCTCCCGGAAAAGCCAATGGAGCTTTTTGTCTTTTCTGATCCGGATTCCAGGTACGAACTGACCGGTGCCCGGTTCACCACCTATACGAAACCCTGGCTAGGTCATGCCTATCTGGAAACAGGACTTCTGTTGTCTGCGCGTGGTCCGGTTCTGCTCCGGCATGAACTGGCTCATCTTGTGACTGCTCCCTGGGGGGGATTTCTCGGGCTTCCCTGGAACATCTCCTTACTGGAAGGTACGGCGGTGGCCGTCGCTCCTCCGGCGGGAGAGGGCCGGCTGCGGGCCTTGGCACGCGTGATTCTGGAGAAAAAACCGGAACTTGTCGTTGAGAATTTCCTGCGCCGTGCCGGCTTCTGGTCAGAGAGTCCGGCATCAGCCTATCCGCTCGCCGGGGCATTTGCCGAGTTTGTAATTGAATCCCACGGCCCGGTTCGTCTCAGGGAACTCTGGTCTCTCGGTCCGTTATCCGAGCCGCCAGGGAGCAGCTGGAAACAGCTGGCGCACGAGTTCCGTGACTATCTTGCTGAGGCTGAACCTACTGAGCGTGAAAAAAACGTTGGTACGGCATTCGCCCGCCAGAAATCGGTCTTCGAGAAACGCTGTCCGCACGATATGCGGATTAGCCTTCCTTGAGCCGGTCGATTTCGTTCTGGATGAGCCGCTCCGCGATCTTCGGGAATTCGTCAGCAATCGCTTTGGCGATTCGTTTGACGGAGTCGTCGATCATCGGCTTCAACGCCAGCTCAATGGCTTGTCTGATAGCAGCCTCGATCTGACTGGAATCTATCTGCGGAGCAGGTGCCGTTGCGGGTGCCATTTTGGAGGCCGGAGCTGGGGGTGCAACGGGTGCCTTAACTGCTGGCGGTGCTGGTGGTGGCGTGACTGGTATTTTCTGCGCAGGCTGAGGCGGTGCGGGGGGAGTCGCCTCGGGTTCTCCGAGATCCCACGTGTCACCATCGGCGGTCGATAGCTCCACTTCCAGTTGAGGGGCTGGCTTCGGAGTGGCCTTGAGAGCCGGGGCCTGCTGAGGAGCAGCTTCGGGCTCACCAAGATCCCACGTCTCTGCGTCGGCTGAAGCAAGTTCCACCTCGACTTCGGCAGCAGGGGTGGGTTCTCCAAGATCCCACGGAGTGGATTGTTCCGGGGCGGAGACAATCTCCACCTCGGTTTCTATTGAAGCTGCTGCCGGCGCCGCCGCTTCTTCACCCAGATCCCAGGCATCTTCGCTTTCAAGTGATACTGCGGGGGCGGCCGGAGGTTTCGGAGGAATAGCAGATGCCTTGGCAACAGGTGGAGTGACCGGAGGTTTCGCGGCAACAGGTGGCGGAGCCGGTGGCTTCGGCGCAGCGGGAGGGGCAACCGGAGCCACCGGTTCTTCACCCAGATCCCAGGAGTCAGTTTCCTCCTCAAGTGACACAGCAGGCGCAGGTTTGGGAGGAGTCGGCGTCTTGGGTGCAGCTGCCGGGGGCTTGGGTGCAGCTGCTGGTGCGGCAGCCTTCGAGGCACCTGCACCTTTGGCGATTGCCGCCTTCAAGCAGTCTACCAGGGCAGTTGAATCAAACGGCTTGAGCACTGCGTCTACGACACCGGCCGCCGTTGCTCGGGCCTCATTGTAAGGCTCGGAATTGACCTTCAGGAGAACTACCGGGACTCCCTGTCCGGCGATGGCTTCGGCTACTTCATAGCCGGTCTTTTTGGGCATCACGACATCAGCCAGAACCGCATCCGGCTTTGCCGTCTTGAACTTGGCAAGGGCCTCCTCGCCGTCTTTTGCAAACTCAATTACAAAATCCGGCTGGTTGGAAAAGGTGATCTGTACGGCCCGCTGAATAGTGACCGAATCGTCAGCGACCAGGATCTTTTTCGGCATGTTTCAACACCTGTTCCGGGGATAGCCCCCTTGCCGGCGATGGCGGAAAGCGCCGGTAAGGACATTACCGCCGTCGCCAGACCGGTCCGGTTTGGTGGGACAGGGGAAACTCTAAACCATGAGTTTTCCCGTGTCGATATGGTAGCAGACCATTCCTTGGTCGATTTTCCGGCCCGTCACCCCGGGAAACGGGGCGGTAGCGGCATTAACAGGCTCGAATCCATCACCGGCAGCACCGGTAACAAACCGCTCAAAAACCAGCATGACAGGGATCTTGCCCCGTTCAATCAGGCACCCTTTCAGCGGGAAGGCTGCCACCGGGGTTTCCGGGTTTTTCCGGAGTATCCGTGCACAACAGGTAAGCCCTTCCGCCATGACGATACCATCCCATGCGGCGGGTGGCGGTAGAGCATGGATTTTAGGGATCTCGAT
This sequence comes from uncultured bacterium, assembly GCA_964606035.1. GTDB lineage: Bacteria > JAGRBM01 > JAGRBM01 > JAGRBM01 > JAHCIT01 > CAZMGV01. Next base: position 2,617 of record CAZSFB010000094.1, read on the forward strand.
GAATGATTTCACGCCACTGAGGGGGAATACCCAGCGGGCATTTCCCGACAGTACCTGAACCTCCATGTTGTCCAGCTTGTGCATTGGCTCAAAAGGCAGGTTCAAGCAGTTTTTTCCTCTTCGGACAGAGGCTGGCAGGCGACCAGCGCAGCGGTTTTCACGATCCAGACCGGACAATTGCCGTTCCACCAGATCGCTCGGTAAGGAGCATTCGGGCTGGACCACCACTCGGGTGGCACAGGCTCGGTGTGGACGTTCTCGTCATTGAACGAGCCGACGACACGCTCCACCGCCCAGAAGCAGGGTTCACCGCCATCGGGACCAGTATCTGCTGGTTCAGGCCGGGTGATCAGGGTCGGATAGTTGTCGATCACTCGGGACTGAAGTCCCACATGCTCGGCGAGGGATCTGAGTTTTCGCTCATCTCCCGCCCACTCAACGACACCGAGGATACCCGGCCGCCGTCTTCCCTGGGTCCGCCGGATCCGGCCGGAAC
>CAZSFB010000094.1:3122-8975 GCA_964606035.1 uncultured bacterium
GGGAAGGCAAAATGGAATCCAGCCGCCTCTACAACGATCCAGCGGTCCGACTTCCGGGGACCCTTTTCAATGGCAGAAGACAACCCTGGTGGCCTCCATCGGAGATCCCAAGCGTACCAGAAAACCCCGGGCCTGAAGATCCCTTTCGATTTCGTCGCGTGCTCCCGCGGATCCTACAGCTGCTACAAGCAGTTCCGGCAGGGTGGGGTTGAGTGAATCGAGCGACATGACTTCGACGCCAAGACGGATGCGGCTGATCTTGCGCGGATCAATATCCACAAACCTCCTGAGTGATACACCGGAATTTTTCAGTGCTCTGCCAAGGCGCTTTCCGAATGGCCCTGCTCCCAGGACTGTGACACCATGCTGCCTCGCCCTAGGGAAGAACCGGGGCAGGTAATGTGCTTTCATGGCTGCCTGCTGCTCCTGGCCATAATGATGATCAATACGGGTCAGCCGCTTGGGGTGATCCCGCCAGATAACTGTTTCCGAATCCAGTTTGGCAAAACGCATTCCACAGAGGAACATCCGGAACCAGAGATCTGTGTCTTCTGGCCAGGGAACATCCTGGTATCCACCGGCAGAAGCGATTGCTTCCCGTCTGAACATGACTGATGGATGGGCGACAGGGGAGTCAATCCAGATGGATTGCAGTATCTCTTCATGAGATATCTGCCGGTTCATCCAATCGACATATCTCGCCATGCCACCGTTTTTGTCACCCTCGATTACCTCATGACGGACAGTACCGGAGACGAGATGGATGTCCGGATGCTGGTCAAGAAAACCGGCCTGCGCCCGCAGGCGCCCAGGCGACATGAGATCGTCAGCATCGAGCCGGCAGATGTAACGCCCCCGGCATAACTGCACTCCGAACGCCAGAGCACGGGCGATGCCATAGTTCTCTGTATGCTCGACACGGAGGTGTCTGGCAGACTCATAACGCCTGAGTATATCCTGGGTTTCATCGGTAGATCCGTCGTTGATGACCACCAGCTCGAAATCCGGTGCACCCTGCTGGCCGATCACTGATTCGATCGCCTCGGCGATGTGGGCCGCGCCATTGAAGACCGGCATCAGTACTGAAACAGTGGTCATTCGCGCAGATTAGCTGGAATGTTTTCCTCAGGGGAAGGGGTGGTTCCCGATGCCGCAAAAAGCGCGCCCCCTGTGGAGGGGGCGCGCAGCGGGAGTCTTCCAGCTGGATTCTCCCGGTACTTCCGGGGCCGGATCAGCCCGCGTCGAAATACAGCTTGTATTCGAGCGGGGACACCGCGAAGCGGGACTGGTCGATTTCGTGGTGGCGTTTCCAGGCGATCTGGGTCTCGATCACGTCCTTGGTGAAGACGTCGCCCTTCAGCAGGAAGGCGTTGTCGTTCTCGAGGGAGCTGAGCGCCTCCTCAAGGGACCCGCAGGCCTGCGGGACATTGGCAAGTTCCTCTGGCGACAGGTCGTAGAGGTTCTTGTCGAGAGCATCGCCCGGATTGATCTTGTTCTGCACGCCGTCCAGGCCTGCCATCAGCATGGCGGAGAAGGCAAGATACGGGTTGCAGGTCGGATCGGGGAACCGGACTTCCACACGCTTCGACTTGGGACTGTTGCTGTACATCGGGATGCGGCAGGAGGCCGACCGGTTACGGCAGGAGTAGGCCAGCGACACCGGAGCCTCGAAGCCCGGAACGAGACGCCGGTAGCTGTTCAGCGTCGGGTTCGTGAAGGCATTGAGTGCCTTGGCGTGCTTCAGGATGCCGCCGATGTAGTAAAGGCCGAATTCGGACAATCCGCCATAGCCGCTGCCGGCGAACAGGTTCTTGCCGCCCTTCCATACGGACTGGTGGGTGTGCATGCCCGAGCCGTTGTCGCCAGACATGGGCTTCGGCATGAAGGTCACAACCTTGCCATGCCTGCGGGCCACGTTGCGGCAGACATATTTGTACCACTGCACCTTGTCAGCCATGCTCACCATGGAGTCGAACACCATGTCGATCTCGGCCTGGCCGGCCGTGGCTACCTCGTGGTGCTGCGTTTCGACGGCGATGCCGACCTTCTGCATGACCAGGCACATTTCCGTGCGGATGTCCTGCTGCTGGTCGAACGGGGCCACCGGGAAATAGCCTTCCTTCGTGCGGATCTTGTAGCCAAGGTTGCCGCCTTCGTCGCGGCCCGTATTCCAGTGAGCCTCGCCGGAGTCGATCTGATAGAACGACCGTTGCGGATTCACCTCATAGCGAACGTCATCGAAAATGAAGAATTCCGGTTCCGGTCCGAAGTAGGCGGTGTCACCGATTCCCGTGGACTTGAGATAGGCCTCGGCCTTTTTGGCGATGTGGCGCGGATCGCGGGAGTAAGGCTCCTTAGTGATCGGATCCACAATGTCGCAGATCAGCGACAGTGTCGGGTGCTGCATGAACGGGTCAATGCGGGCGGTCGTCGGGTCCGGAATCGAGAGCATGTCCGATTCCTGGATATCGGCCCATCCGCGGATTGAGCTTCCGTCGAATCCGAGTCCGTCAGTGAAGGTGTCCTCATCGATCATATTGATCGGGTGGGACTTGTGCTGCCACTGTCCGAGAAAATCCACGAACTTGAGATCTACCATCTCGACTCCGTGGTCCTTGATCATTTTCAGAACGTCTTTGGCTGTCGTCATACTGACACCAGTGCTCCTTGGGTGCGTTATTTTTCCCTGCTTTTTGCTTTCAGGCGCATCCGGACACCTTTGCCAGTGTCCGGACTCTCCCTTTTCGGGTCAGCTGCTGCACGGGATCCTGCCTCAGCCAGCCCCAAATCCTTTCAGAATCTCTTCAGATCGCGTCCTTGCCGGTTTCCCCGGTACGGATGCGAACCACCTGCTCAAGGGGAATGACAAATACCTTGCCATCCCCGATGCGGCCGGTGTTGGCGGTGCGCTTGATGGTTTCCACTACCTCGTCAACCTTGTCGTCATCCACGACGACTTCAAGTTTCACCTTCGGAAGGAAGTCGACGATGTATTCAGCACCGCGATAAAGCTCGGTATGGCCTTTCTGCCGTCCGAACCCTTTGACTTCTCCCACGGTCATTCCCTTGATACCGATTCCCGACAGGGCTTCTTTCACCTCGTCGAGCTTGAACGGCTTGATGATCGTTTCGACCTTTTTCATCCAGTCAGCTCCTGTGATCTTCGATCGTCGCAGGTTCCGTGGTGGAGGCTAACCCTAGCAATCCGCCTCTGGCGTTGCCATTGACGGCGGAAGAATTTGCCACTCCCGGAACTCGAAATTTTCTGTCCTTCGGATTCGGTCCCGGAAGGCGGTTTCAGACAGGGAGCTGGCAGGGCCGGGATCCACCCGAGGGATTTCCGGTTTTTCCCGGGAATCCCCCAACCCGCCCAGTCCTCTGTCATGACAGTTCCCGGGATCCATCGCCGGTTTTCAGGGCCATTTGAGGGGTTTCCCCATCCATACTGCCCATCCGGCGACACTGGAAATGCAAGTCGATAACCAATCCTGAAACCCGTCAGACCCCCGCTGCCTGAAATGAAGCAACCTGTTGTAGTTATTGGACTAATTATTTGAAGCCGTTCTGGGAATCCCTGGTATGTTTATGGTGGGCCGGTGACTAGTAACTGATAATGCGCCCAGTAATTAGGCAGTGAATGGTGGCAGAGCCTTCGATCTGTGCACTCATTTAATGATTACGACAGCTATCCACGTTGGTGGTGCTGCCACACGGGCAATGGGATGCAGGAAGAGAAATACCCCGGATCCGGGATTGGAGGCGCCAGCAGCAGGCGGTCACCTGCACCGGCAGAAACCCTGTAATCCCGGCGGATTAGGTCCTCACCGGGCACACCAGGAACCGGACCGGTTTGAAGTGGCTTCGGCGTTGCCCGGACAGCCTGATTTTCGCTCCGTGTCGAATGTTGGCCTGAGTGATGCACAGGGAACAGCCGGGAAAGACTTCCGTGCCGTCTGATCCACCCGGCCGGTCCGTCTCGCCTGAGAGAGACAACCACTGAACGGCTGCCCCGAAACTCCTCCGGCGGACACTCCGGAGCACTTTGCGGGCGGCCAGAGATCACAACGGGAGAGGCAGGAAAAGCCATGTTGAAAAAAATCCACAGCCTGATTGCACTGTTCATGCTGGCAGTGTCGGTGTCGGTACCGCTTGCGGCGCTGGCAGATGACGCTCCACCGGCTGAAGCGGCCGCCGCGATGGAGGCCCCGGCCGAAGCCGCGGCTCCTGCCGCTGCAGCCGATCCGGCACTCCAGGCGAAACTGGAAGAGCTCGAGGCCACCACCCAGGGCATGAAGATGGCAGCCGACACGGTCTGGACCATGATTGCAGGGTTTCTCGTGTTCTTCATGAACGCGGGGTTTGCGCTTCTGGAAAGCGGGCTCTGCCGCAAGAAGAACGCGGCGACAATTCTCGGCAAGAACTTCACGGTGTTCGGTGCGGCGACAATCGCGTACTGGCTCATGGGGTTCTCGCTCATGTTCGGAAACGGCAGCGGGTTCCTCGGTTCCTTCACGCCGTTCCTTGGTGAAGAATCCCTGTACGAGTCGCTCAGCTGGACCATCATCCCGCTCGAAGCGAAGTTCTTCTTCCAGCTCGCCTTCGCCGCCACGGCCGCGACGATCGTCTCGGGCTGTGTTGACGAGCGCAACAAGTACGGTTCCTTTCTTGTTTTCTCGTTCCTGCTCACCATGTTCATCTATCCGGTGGGCGGAAAGTGGATCTGGGGCGCCGGCTGGCTCGCCGAAAAGGGTTTCTGGGATTTCGCCGGCTCCACGGTGGTCCACTCCGTGGGCGGCTGGGCGGGACTCGCCGGCATCCTCGTGATCGGTGCCCGCATCGGGAAATACGGCTCCGACGGCCGTGTCCACCCGATCCCAGGCCACTCGATACCGCTCGCCGTGCTGGGCACACTGATTCTCTGGCTCGGCTGGTTCGGGTTCAACCCCGGTTCCACGATGGCGGCTGACGGTGGCGCGATTGCACACATCGCCATGACGACAAACATTGCCGCCGCAGCGGGCCTTCTCGCGGCCACGGGCGTGGCGTGGGCCAGGTTCGGCAAGCCTGACATCAACATGTCGCTGAACGGCGCGCTCGCGGGCCTTGTGGCGATCACCGCCCCGTGCGCCTGGGTGACCCCCGGCGGCGCGTTCGTGATTGGTGCCATTGGCGGCGTGCTCTGTGTCTTCAGCATCACGTTCTGGGACAAGATCAAGATCGACGATCCTGTCGGCGCCCTCTCTGTCCACCTCGTGAACGGCATCTGGGGCACCCTCGCGGTGGGCATCTTTGCCGCCCCGGCGTTTGCCGGTGGTGACGCCCAGCCCTCCCTCGGCCTGCTGTATGGTGGCGGATTCGCACCGGTCATTACGCAGCTCACCGGTGTCCTGGCCGTGGGAGCGTTCACCTTCCCCGCCAGTCTGGTTCTCTGGTACGCCATCAAGGTGACCCTCGGCGCCCGCGTGACCGAGGAAGAGGAAGTGGAAGGCCTGGACTTCATGGAGATCGGTGTCGAGGCCTACGTGGGCGACGTGATGCACACGACCCGCTGAACGATGGAAAGCCGCGGCGAAGGGAGGCATGGGCAGATGAAGAACGGAACCTGGACCACCAGCAGCCCGTGCCTCCCGGTCGCCGGAGTGAAGGGAAGAGAACCTTGGAGTGGCCGGGGCCCGGCAGGGGATTTCCTCCACCGGGTTCCGGCGCCCGGGGCTTCCACGGGATCGCTGCTTCCGCTCTGGCGGAAGCGGCTGGCAAGTCCCACCAGCGGCGCCGGTTCCGGTTTTTTCCCAATCCCCTGAACCGGGTTCCGGTCCCTCCATCTTACCTGAAATCGTCTGTTCCGCCCGCGCC
>CAZSFB010000095.1:0-8973 GCA_964606035.1 uncultured bacterium
TTCCGCACGTGCCCCCTGAGACCACCGCCAGCATGGACATTGACGTGAGGGACCCACGGGCGTTTGAGGGCAGGCGGGAGGAAAATGGAAATCCTTCCCCGCCAGATGGATAAGGGACCCATCCGGCCCGGAGGGGCGGGAGCGTCCCCTTCAGGGTTTCCCGGTCTGTGGCCCGGAAGTATTTCCTTGAATCTCGATCACGGCAATATCGCGGCGGATCTGGACACCGTTGATTTGGGAACCACCAGTTCCGGTATCAACGGCGATCCTCTGGCCGGATGGCGAAAGGGCTGCCGACCGGAAGTTCCCTTCGAGAAGGACCTGGACCGGTGTGGCTGCATCCTTGAGAAGGAGCGAGATCTGGTCATACGCCGCACCGTTCCACCGGGTCCAGATACCGTAGCTGCCGCTCCATCGCCAGGCTCCGTCGGCATCAGGCGGCAGTCCGCGGAGCAGAGAAGCCGTCGCGGTCTTCAGGTTGAAGCGGCGGAGCTCAAACCGGGTGAAATCGGTGGAGCTGTAGAGAACCGTCGCGGTATCGATCCACTGCTCAAAACGTGTGCCAAGGCCCTTCTTGGGCGGCGGAATCCGGATGGCGGTGACAGCGGCTGTATCCACAACGTAGAGGGCGTTTCCATAGGGTCGGCCCTTGCGGTCCATCTCGATCACGGCCAGCACAAGGTCCCGTTTCCGGGGGCCGCCCCAGAGGGCGATGAAGGAAGATTTCCGGAGAAACGGCGGGAGCCTCAGCTTTTCCACCAGTCCGGTGGCCGGGTCGGCCATCCAGGGGGTTCCGTTCTGGAGGAGATAGAGGCGGTCGCCGGTCTGGGCCCAGGCGAAATCTTCCAGTCCATCGGCAGCAATCCGCACGGGTGGGGTTTCCGGGGGAGCCTGCCAGTCAATGAGGTCCAGCTCCGATGGTGTCTCACCCGGTTCTCCGGCCAGGACCGCCACCATAGTCCCCTGCGGGGGGCAGGAAAGGCCTTTCAGATACCTCCCCTCGAACCGGGTAATGGTCCGCTCTGCGCCGCCGGGTTCCCTGAGCACGAGCTGGCCGCGGGCGTAGTTCACCGGATGTACGGGTGGTGGAGCGGCTTCATCGCCTCCCGCCGCTTCAAACTTCCGCCAGAAGGCGTCATCGGAGCCGGCCGGGTCGTAGTCGGCTTCCGACCGGATGAAGACCAGCCGGTCCCCGTTCACCCAGCAGGGAGAGTGGGAAAGACCATCCCGGGTCACCTGCGTGACAGCGAATGCCACCACAGGGGATGCGGGAACCGCCGGGGTTTCCGGTCCGGTGGTGAAGGGGAACGGTTCCGGCCGGAAACCGCCGCCGCTTGGAAGATCGGGCAGTTCCGTGGGGTCCTCGGCATTTTCAGGCCGCCCGCTCGGCAGGTCTATGGGCGGCGTGTCACTGGCCGCGCGAACGGGTCCGGCCGCCTGCATGGCCAGGATGGCGGCCGAAAGGAGAGCTGCCGGACTCGGAAACCACATGGTGGTTACCCTAACCAATGTTCGGAATCCGAACACCTGTTGAAAAACGGGGATGCCTCACGATGGTAACAGGCTGGATTTACAAGGGTTCGGGCCGATCGGCTAGTGGCCCGGGGTTTGGATCGGGAGGGGATGAAGGAAGGGAACCACTAAATATTCATGCTCGCCATTACCCATAGCGCCACGGTCCTAGGCATAGACGCTTACCCGGTCAGTGTGGAGGTGGATCTCCAGCTCGGTCTGCCACGCATCTCCACCGTGGGTCTTGCCGAGACGGCTGTCCGCGAGGGCACAGACCGGGTGAAGGCGGCAGTGAAAAACTCCGGATTCGATTTCCCGGGCCGCCACGTGACGATCAGTCTTGCTCCGGCCGACATCCGGAAAGATGGCTCCGCACTGGATCTCCCGATCGCACTCTCGATCCTTGCGGCGAGCGGACAGCTGCCGGCAGAATCGTTGCGCGGGTTTCTTGTGGTGGGGGAACTGTCACTCGACGGCAGCGTGAAGCCGGTGCGGGGCGTCCTGTCCGTGGCGGCGCTGGCGGCACGGGAAAACGTGCGTGCGCTGATCGTCCCCCGGGAAAATGCCCCGGAAGCTGCCGTGGTGGACCGCCTGACGGTTATTCCGGCCGCGACCCTCACCGATGTGGTGAAATTCATCGCCGGGGAGGCGGATATCGGGCCCGCGAAGCCCTCGGAACCGCCGCCCGTCTCTGCGACGGAGCTTCTGGACCTTCAGGACATCCGCGGGCAGGAGCACGCCAAGAGGGCGCTGGAGGTGGCCGCCGCGGGTGGCCACAACATCCTGCTCATCGGCCCGCCGGGGGCCGGCAAGACCATGCTCGCCCGGCGGCTCCCCACGTTGCTTCCGCCGCTCAATTTCGACGAGGCGCTGGAGACCTCCAAGGTCCACTCCGTCATGGGGCTTCTGCCCCGCAACGGCGGGTTGCTCCGGGAGCGGCCGTTCCGGGCTCCGCACCACACGCTTTCGGACGCGGGGCTTATCGGCGGCGGTGCGATCCCGAAACCGGGCGAGGTATCTCTCGCCACGAACGGGGTTCTTTTTCTGGACGAACTGCCGGAGTTCCAGCGGAATGTGCTGGAAGTGCTCCGGCAGCCACTCGAAGAGGGCCAGGTCACGATTGCCAGGGCGGCGATCTCGCTTACCTATCCCGCCCGGTTCATGCTGGTGGCGGCCATGAACCCGTGTCCATGCGGCTATCTGGGCGACCCCTATCACGAATGCACCTGTCCGGTGGAAAGCATCCGCCGGTACCGGTCCCGGATCTCGGGGCCCTTGCTCGACCGGATCGACATCCAGGTAGAGGTGGGAGCAGTACGGTACCGGGATCTGGCCGACACGCGCAGAGGGGAGTCGTCCGCGGAAGCAGGAAAACGGGTGCTGGCCGCCCGCGAACTCCAGTCGGCGCGGTTTCAGGGGAAGCGGATTCACACGAACTCCCGCATGACACCAGCCCTCAGGCGCGAGCACTGCCCGCTGGACCGGGAAGCTGAAAAACTCCTCGAACGGGTGGTGGACCGGCTGGGGCTCTCGGCGCGGGCCTATGACCGGATTATCAAGGTAGGCCGGACGATCGCCGACCTGGACGGGTCAAAGCTGATCGGTCCGGCGCATCTGGCTGAAGCGGTGCAGTACCGCTCACTGGACCGGCCCCTCCGGGCGGAGGCGGCATAACAGTCGAAAGGGGAAAGCCAATATCAGCGGGTTAGTGCGCGCTTGGGGTCATCCGGCCGGCCGATGCCGATCCACCAGGTGATTTTTCCGGTGATCCGGTTGAGCAGGTTGCCGCGGGCGAGGAGCGGAAAAAGAGGCTTCCGGCGGATTCCCATCTTCCAGGCCAGTTCGTTCAGTTCCCGGTGGTCGGTGTGCATGGCGAGCCCGCTGCCCAGCGCGGACGCAGCGCGCTCGCGATCAGCGAGTTTCAGGCAGGCCCGGACCAGGTTCGCGATCACGTCTGGCCGGTGCATATTATGTTCGGCAGCATCGGCGCAAAGGGCGATTCCGCCTTCGGGGTCTGCGTTGGTGAGCACCATGGCGAGCCCCAGGTACGAACTTACGACCAGATCCTTCGGGTAGTCGGCCTTGAGCTGCCGGAGCTGCTTCAGGGCGTCGTACGGATGGCCGGTCTTCAGGTAACGGGCGGATGTCTGGAGCCGCTGGTGTTTCTCTTCCATGCCCATGGCGGGAGCACTCCTGAAATAACTGTTTATGTATGTGACCCAAGGGTACTACTGGGCCTGTTTCAAAATCAAACGGAAATTGCGGATGCCGGAAGCGTCCTTTTGCCCGCTCCGTTACCGGAATCTGACAGCATGGTTCACTTGACTTGAGAGGGGGTGGGAAAGTTGGCTCCGGTGCCTGGGCTCGAACCAGGGACGGGCGGATTAACAGTCCGCTGCTCTACCAACTGAGCTACACCGGAGTAGCCTGTAAGAAGTTCCCTTCCGGGAACCGGCAGGACCCCTCTAGTAGCCAGTACTTTAAAAAGGGGCAAGGGGGCTTCGGGCGGTTTTTTGGGGCGGCTATCACGCAGGGGGCTCATGGGCGGTATCCGTTCGGGGCGGTTAGGCTCCGGTCCTGCAGACCGGCGGCAAAAGGGAGCGGTTCCAGCATGAAAGCATGGCAGGTAACAGAGTGGTGCGAACCTTCGGAGATGAAATATGTGGATATTCCGCCGCCCGAACCGGGGCCGGGTGAAGTGCGAATCTGCACAGGTGCCGCGGCGATGAACTTTTTCGACATTCTCCAGGTGCAGGGCAAATACCAGATCCGGCCGCCGTTTCCGTTCACGCCGGGCGGCGAGGTCGCCGGGACCGTGGATGCCGTGGGGCCGGGTGTGACTGCATTCAGGCCCGGCGACCGGGTGATGGCAATGGTGAACACCGGTGGATATGCCGAGCAGACCATCGCCAGTGCATCAGAGTGTTTCCGGATGCCGGAGAAGATGAGCTTTGCCGAAGGTGCCGCCATGCCGATCGTTTACCAGACTTCCTACTTCGCCCTGAAATACCGGGCTGCGCTGAAGCCTGGCGAGTGGCTGCTGGTTCACGCGGCGGCGGGCGGTGTGGGGTCGGCCGCCGTCCAGATCGGAAAGGCCATGGGCGCAAAGGTGATCGCCTGCGTGGGCGGAACGGACAAGTTCGCCTTTTGCCGGGAGCAGGGGGCAGATCATTGTCTGGACTACTGCGAGCCCTCATGGGTGGACAGTGTGAAGGAGATCACAGGCGGATATGGCGCGGACGTGATTTACGATCCGGTGGGAGGGGACGTCTTCGACCTCTCCACCAAGTGCATTGCCTTCGAGGGGCGGCTGCTCGTGATCGGCTTCGCGGGCGGGCGGATTCCATCCATCCAGGCGAACCGGATTCTGCTGAAGAACATCTCCGTGGTGGGTCTCCACTGGGGTGAATACCGCAAGTACAATCCGGGGCTTATCCAGACCGCCCAGGAGGAGTTGTTTGCGCTCTATGCGGTGGGAAAGATCCGGCCAGTCGTCCAGAAAACCTATCCGCTGGCGGCTTCGGTCGAGGGGCTGAAGGATCTTGCCGAGCGGCGGGTGCTCGGAAAATCGGTGCTCGTCACCGGCGGCTGACGGATGAGCCCGGTGCAGGGAGGAGAGGGCAAGCTTAACGTGATGGGGGGGGACGGCCGGCTCAGACCCGTTTCAGGATCTGCGGATCATTGAGCACGTCGGGGAGCTTGTCCATCTCCTGCCAGAGGACCTCGTAGGCACGGGTGCCGCCTTCCTTCCCCTTGAGTTTCAGGAGGCCCACATCCTTGAGACGGTAAAGGTGCTTGACCCTTGCGGCGGTACTCTCGCCGATGAGAACGCCATTTTTTGGCGCGACACTTTCGAGCCGCTGCGCGGTGTTCACCGTGTCGCCGATAACCGTATACTCCATGCGCTTCGTCGAGCCGATGTTACCCGCGATGACTGGGCCGGTATTTACGCCAATGCGGATCTTGAACCGTTTGGATTCATCGACGTTCAGCATGTAGCCGTCAAGCCGCTGCAGCATTCCGATTGCGGCCGCCACAGCCAGGGCGGGATCACCCTCATGACTGAGGGGTGCGCCCCAGAGAGCCATGATAGCGTCGCCGATGAACTTGTTGATGGAGCCCCGGTGCCGGAAGATCACCCGTGTCATCTCCTCGAAATAGCCGTTCAGAAGGAAAGCGATCTCGGCGGGGCGGAACCTCGTGGACATGCTGGTGAAGCCGGAAATGTCACTGAACAGGATTGTGGCATCTTTCTCCTGAGCGTCCAGTGAGGCCATCTGGTGACTGCTGTTCTGCTTGAGAAGCATTTCCACCACGTCAGGGGAGTGGTACATCTCCAGCCGTGTGCGGGCGACAGCTTCCTGCGCGAGTTTCTCGGTGAGCCTGACGTTGGCGACGCCGATGGCCACCTGGTTGGCGATGGCGGTGAGCAGTTCCAGGTCATCCTCACTGAAGGCGGAGGTCGCCACGTTGTCGAGGTAGATGACGCCGGAGATTTCGGAGCGTTCCCATACTGGCACACAGAGCGCCGACCGGATGGCGAACTGGGCTATGGACTCTCCGGCCTCGAACCGCGGGTCGTACTTGGCGTCGGAGGTGAGAAGGCTCACCCGTTCGCGGACAACCTTGTCGAGAATCGTGCGGCTCACACGGAACGCCTCACCTTGCGTACCCTGTGCCCGTGTGCGCCAGGTCTTGAGCTCCGGCTCACCCTGCGGGTTCAGCAGGAAGACGGCGCCGCGTTCGGCGTTGATGACCTCGAAGACAAGGCCCAGCGCTGTAGACAGCAGATCATTCAGGTCGTTGTTGCCGTTGATGAGGCGGCCGATCTGGTAGAGGATGTAGAAGTTCCTGGACTTGTCCTGGTTGCCCGCGACGGGAGATTTCCGGGCAGAAAGGGCATCACGGTCGAATCCGTAGAGATTCTGTATCCGGTCCAGCGACAGAACCACATCGCCGCCCTTTTGCATCCCCTGCGATCCGCTTACGTCGAACAGGCCGTCAGGCACTTTCACACCGGCGGACTCCTGCTTCGATCCACCGTCCTCGAATACGAGTTTCTCGCGGCCAACCAGAAGCACGTCACCGTGTTTCAGTGTGATCTTCTGGATCCGCTCGCCATTGACGAATGTGCCATTCAGGGAGTTGTTGTCGTGGACGATCCAGGCGCCATTCTCGCTGATGATCTCCACATGCCGCCGTGAGATCATCGAATCTGGGATTTCTATGTCGTTGTCAGGCATCCGGCCGATGGAGCTGATCTGCTTGGTGAGTTCATACACCCGTTTCGGGTCACTCATGAATACAAGGCGCGGCAAGGTCGAGACCTCTCATCAGGTTCGGTTTCGGCTGTAAGGGACAGGATCATAGACCCCCAGTTGGGAAAAACACAAAGGGAATCAGCCCTTGTTGAGCTGGGGAGAACCAATCTGGCCAATAATGAAACCGGTAAACGTCCCGCGGCCATCGTCCTTCAGTTTCAGATCGATGATGGGCCCGAGGCTTTTCCGGGTTTCAGCGTCTGGGGTGTAGCGGACCTGCAGCGAGAGTCCCGACTGCTTGACGGGCTCCGACAGGCGGACGCTGCCCACGATCTCCAGATCACCCATGGGGCCCGTCCCCTTGAACTCCGTGAAGGAGAGCTTCTGGTCCTGAATCGTCCCCTTGATAAACACCCGGTCGAAATGGAGTTCGGGGAGGGGGAAACCTCCGATATCGGTGTTGACGAGTTGGAAATCAGCAAGCGTGATGTCGAAAGAACCGGTCGCCTCGCTCATGAGACCGAGTGTGCGTCCGACGTCGTCAAGGGCAACGCCGTCATCAGGCTCGACGAGGTAGTCAATCTTGCCGATGAGGGTCGCTTCCAGTTCGGCCGGTGGCCGGTCCAGGTTCTTGGGTTCGAACCGGGCGGGTGCAAGCCGCATTGAATCAAAGCTGAGGGTCAATTCTGCCTGGCTGGAAGACGCACGAAGCCTTGCATCCATGTGTCCGCCGGCATCGGGTTCCATATGAACGGTGACATCACGCCGGCCGAGTATGGTTGAAATGATGCCGAGACGGACGCGGAGGCGGTTGAGACGAAGCAGCGGCTGAGCCAGCCCGGTTCGGGAGTAGAGATCAACTCCGGCCAGGTCGAGACCGCTCAGCCGGTAGACACTGGCGTCATTCACCCGGACGTCCTTTTTCAGGGCGACGGAGATTTCAGTTTCGGCCAGCAGCTTGATCCGTTCGGCCGGGAACCGGATCGCGACAAATAAAAGGGTCAGGATGACGCCCCACAGTACGTATCCGGTGATCTTCAGTGCCTCTCGCTGGCGTGGTGTGAGCTGCCGGAAATTCATGGACTACTTCGCACCTCCGGCCGGGGAAGCCTCCTTGCCGCAGAACAGGGAGACCTGGAACCTTGCATCCAGCAGGTTCGGGTCATCGAACCGCCGGCGTACGTTGAATCTCCATGCACGGTAGGCCTGTGGAGCCTTGTCGATGGCGTAAAGGAAATTGACCATGTTAATGAGTGGAACCTTGCGGGTCTCTATCTCAACGGACTGTTCGTCCAGATAGGCATTTTCCTGTACCTGCAGCGGCCGGATCGACAGGTCACTAATTCCTTCGCGGCGAGCGAGACTCTCGATGGAGCCGTATAGGTTCCGGTCGCATGTAGAGCCGGATGGCAGCTTGACGGTTCCGATGGATGCATCGATTTCCCGCATTCGGCCGCCAATCCGCTGGATCATCTCGATGTCACTGTTTGCCTGCCGGATTTTCTCGTCGAGTTGCGCCTGCTTTCGCCCAGTGGCGTAGATGAACAGGGCAAACATGGTGATCAGCAACGTCACCAACATGGCGACGATGAGCACTTTCTCTCTTGGCTGGAGGCGGTCGAACATGAATCCGGACTACCGGGCCTCCTTTTGCGTATTCTGCTGGTCACGGTCCCGGCGCTTGCGGCCTGGCCGTTCCTGGTTCGGGGGCTGTTGCCCGGACGGTGTGGCTGCTTCGGGTGTACGCGGGACTTCCTGGGCCGGAGCACTCACTGGCGGGTTTTCCGGTGTCATAGGTGCAGTTCCGGGTACCGTTTCGGCCGGAATCGGGTTTGGTGCACCAAACTCGTCCAGTGGTTCGGCTATAGGATCTGTCGATTCGTCCGGAGCGGGAACGGCACCACTTGCATCAGGGGTAGTTTGTCCAGTCTGCTTCTGTTGCTCGGAAAGCGCCTTCGCCTGTTCTTCTTCAGAACTCATGTAGAGTTCCATCCGGAATCCGACCTTCCCGTCAGGAAGCCGCCGGGTATTGCGAATCTCGACCTTGCGGTAAAAGGGATGCTTCGAGAAATAGCCTTCGATCGCACCGAGTGTGTTGTAATCAGCCGTGCGGGCATCAAGGATCACGCGGTCGCGTTCCACGGACAGGCTGTCAGTGTCGATCTTCACGTCGGACTTGATCGACCGGGATATTTCAGCG
>CAZSFB010000096.1:0-8928 GCA_964606035.1 uncultured bacterium
AACGTAGCACTACTGAAAGGCGCGCGGGATAGTGGTCTGGCACAGAGACCCTGTCCCTGGTTCGCATACATAAGTCTGGAATCCCCCTGGGGCGTACGTGACTTGGCTGTCATAAGTTCGCTGAGCCTATTCGATTTCTTCGGGAGTTGTTCCAGCCGGAGCCCGGGAGGCTGCTGATTGCGCTGCGCCACGCCGCCACAAGCGGCGTCAGCTAACGGCAATCCGGGCAGGGACCCGCAAGGGACTCCGGTTTACGACACCCACCTTTTAAGGTGTGGGTCTCAGGAACACGACAGCCGCACGGCGTTTTGGGGGTAACTTTTCACATAAACCCCGCTTCCGGTTTGCCACAGCAGCCGGAAGCGGGGTATAATTTTAAATAGACAGTTGACCGGGCCCGGTGCCGTAACCCTGAAGGGTGGTTCTGAGATTCCCGCGGATAACTGACGGACGTTAAATGACTGATTTTCTGATGATTTTCGCCATTCTGGGGGTCGTTTCCGGCCTGCTGAGGGCGTTTGTCGCGAAAAATTCTGATGACCGTGACGCTGGTACCGAGCTCCCTGCTCTTGCGGGACTTGGGGCGGCCAGTGTGCGGATCCGGCCGGGGCATCACCGGCGGGTGAACGGGGGAAGACCCCGGTCATTGCCGCCACCCGGACGGTTCCAGCGACGGAACTGGTGAACGTCTGTCTCCGGGTCAGACCCTTGCGGTCCTGACCTCTTTTCCGCGTATCTCCACCAACGGCCAAACCAGGGACCGGTCCTCTGGACGCATGTGCGTCCGGGAAGGGAGCCCTGCCCGTGCAGCCTGTTGCACAGACGAAAGCGGACCTTCGTGCCCGGTTCCGGAATCTTCCACTCGAAGGCTATCCGGAGCTCAGCGCACGTACGGGCGACCGGCTTTCCCGTCTGGAACTCTTCCGGTCGGCCCGGACGGTGGCATTTTTCCACGCGAAACTGCCGGAGCCGGATATTACGGGGGCGGCAAGGATGCTCGAAAGCCAGGGCGTGAAACTCGCCTGGCCCAAGGTGACCGGCGATGGTGTGATGGAGTTCCGGCTGGCGCCGTCGGCCGGTCCATTCGAGAGCGGCGCGTTTGGTCTGTGCGAGCCGCCAGCCACCGGAGAGCCGGTGGCACTTTCTGCGCTGGATGCCATTGTCGTGCCAGCACTGGCCTATGACAGCGAGGGTTACCGTCTCGGCCGGGGCAAGGGGTTCTATGACCGGGTTCTCGGGGATCCGGCATTCCGCGGCATCAGCGTTGGCGTCGTGGCTGATTCACATCTGGTTGAAAAACTTCCGAGGGAGCCCTGGGACCGCCCGGTCAGCATGGTCGTGACGGATGCCCGCTCCCTCGATTTCGCGAAGAAAACACACAAGGAGAACTGAAAATGGAACAGCTCATTCCGCTCGGAGCGGCGATCGGGGGCCTCATTGCCGGCGTGGTGGGAGTCATGTTTCTCAGCCGGAGCCGTGAGCAGAAGACTCTTGCCGATGCCCAGCGCATTCGTGAAGACATGATCCGCAAGGCGGAACTCCGGGCCCACGAGATCGAGAAAGAGATCGTCGAAAAAGCCCGCGACAAGGCGCAGAAGGCCCGTGGCGAGATCGAGCAGGATGCCCGGGATGCGCTTCGCGAGGCGGAAAAGTCCGAGAAACGGATGCGCGAGAAAGAGCGAGAGGTACAGAACCGGCTGGACAAGCTGGATCGCGAGCTCCGGGATCTGAAGACCCAGCAGGAAGCTGTGAAGCGGCAGGAACAGGCACTGGCCGAAAAGAGCAGGGTGATGGATGCCCAGCAGGAGACCTGGCGCGAGAAGCACACGCAGCTCCAGCGGCAGCTAGAGCAGGCAGCCTCGCTCACGGCCGATGAGGCGAAACGACAGCTCCTCTCGACGGTAGAGGAGGAGGCAAAGCTCGAAGGCGCACGCATCCTCAAGCAGGCCGAATCCCAGGCGAAGGAAAAGGCCGAGGAAAATGCCAAAAAGATCATCTCGCTTGCCATCAACCGCTATGCGGGTGACTACGCCGCCGAACGCATGGTGAGTGTCGTGAAGATCCCCAGTGACGAGATCAAGGGGCGCATCATCGGTCGTGAGGGCCGCAACATCCGGGCACTGGAATTGGCCACTGGAATGGATTTCATCATCGACGACACGCCCGAGACCATCGTGATCTCCGGCTACAACCCGTTGCGGCGCGAGGTGGCCAAGCGTTCGCTGGAGAAACTGATCCAGGACGGCCGTATCCACCCGACCCGCATCGAGGAGGTGGTGGCGAAGGCGGAGAAAGAGGTGGACAAGTCCTGCAAGGAGGCCGCCGAACAGGCGGTCCTGGACCTGGGCATCACGGGACTGCACCCGGAGGTGATGAAGCTGATGGGGTCTCTGAAATACCGCACCAGTTTCACGCAGAACCAGCTCACGCATTCAATGGAAGTCGCCTTCATCTGCGGCATCATGGCCTCGGAGCTGAAACTGAACGTCGCCACGGCCCGCCGCTGCGGCTTCCTGCATGACCTCGGGAAGGCGGTCTCGCACGATGTGGAGGGCCCGCACGCCTATATCGGCGGCGACCTGCTCCGGAAATACGGCGAGAAGGAGGATGTGATCGTGGGGGTGTCGTGCCATCACGATGACGACCCGCCGACCATCTGGGCCGCGATCACCCAGGCGGCGGATGCGCTTTCAGCCGCCCGCCCCGGCAGCCGCCGCGAGCAGATGGAAAGCTACGTGAAGCGAGTGCAGGCCCTTGAAACCATCGCCAACAGTTTCCCCGGCGTGGAGCGCAGCTACGCGGTCCAGGCGGGGCGCGAACTCCGCATCATGGTGGACAACTCGAAGGTCAACGACGAGCAGGCGTACCTGCTCTCCCGCGACATCGCCAAGAAGATCGAGTCGGAAGTCACCTATCCGGGCCAGATCAAGGTGACGGTGTTCCGCGAGACCCGCGCCACCGAGTTCGCCCGCTAGTGATGGCGATGTAACGGCAGGATCCGCTGATGAATCTTTTCTTTTCAGGTGACATTTTCGGCAATGCCGGGCGGCGGGCCTTCAGGACGCTGCTGCCCGGCATCATTCGCGAGTTCTCCGTGGACGTGGTCGTGGCCAACTGCGAGAATGCCGCTGTGGGCCACGGGATCACGCCGGAAATATACCGTGAACTGGTGGGTGCCGGAGCCGACTGTCTCACGAGCGGCAACCACATCTTCGACCGGCACGAGATCATTCCGGCCATGAACAGCGGCAGCTGTCCGATGCTGCTCCGGCCGTACAACTATCCGGCACGGACGCCGGGCCGGGGCAGCCTGGTGATCGACGGCCCCGGTGGCGTGAAAATTGGCATCACGAATATCATGGGTGCGGTGTTCATGAATCCCGTTCCCGGTGATCCGTGGGAGGCCGCCGACTGTGCCGTGGAGGAGCTCCGCAAGGAGACGAACTGCATCCTGGTGGACATGCACGCGGAGGTTTCGTCCGAGAAACAGGCGATGGCCTATTTCTGCGACGGCCGCGTGAGTGCCGTCGTGGGCACCCACACCCATGTCCAGACCGCCGACGAGCGGATCCTGCCGAAGGGCTGTGCTTACATCACGGACGCCGGCATGACCGGCCCCTATGATTCCGTGATCGGAATGAACCCGGAGATATCGCTCCGCCGGTTCATCACCAAGGTGCCGGAGCGGGGCGAGATGGCCGAGCGGGGGGCGCGCCTTTGCGGGGTCGTCATTGACATTGACCCGGAGACCGGGAAAAGCCGTTCCATCGTCCGGGTGAACCGGGCGCTGGAAGAGAAGAAAGCCTCGTGAATCCCGAAACCCACCGCATTGACCTGAATCCCGAGCAGGAAAGGGAGTTCGAGCGCCAGTGGACATTGATCCACCGCGGAACGGTGGAGATTGTCCCCCAGGAGGACCTGCGGCTGAAACTCCGCCGGTCGATCCGGGACAACAAACCCCTGCGCGTGAAGGCCGGATTCGATCCCACGGCCCCCGATCTCCATCTGGGCCACACGGTGCTGCTCCACAAGATGCGCCATTTCCAGGAGCTGGGTCACACGGCCATCTTCCTGATTGGCGATTTTACCGGCCGCATTGGCGACCCCACGGGCAAGAACGAGACACGGCCACCACTGTCGGAAGCCGACGTGGAGAAAAACGCCGAGACCTACAAGACGCAGGTGTTCAAGATTCTCGACCCCGCGAAGACCGAGGTCCGGTTCAACAGCGAATGGATGGGAAAAATGACCGCGAGCGGCATGATCCGGCTCTCGTCCCACTACACCGTGGCCCGGATGATCGAGCGGGACGATTTTTCCAAGCGGTACAAGGCACAGACCCCAATTCACATTCACGAGTTTCTCTACCCGCTCGTGCAGGGATACGACTCCGTGGCGCTCCAGGCCGATGTGGAACTGGGCGGCAACGACCAGCGGTTCAACCTGCTGGTGGGACGTGCGCTCCAGGAAGCCTACGGCCAGCAGCCGCAGTGCATCCTGACGATGCCGCTTCTTGAAGGCATCCGCGGCGTGGACAAGATGTCCAAGTCACTCGGCAACTATGTGGGGATCACCGAGCCGCCGATGGAGCAGTTCGGAAAGCTCATGAGCATCTCCGACGACCTCATGTGGAAATACTACGAACTGCTGTCGGCGCTCCCGCTGGAGGAAATCGCAATACTGAAGTCCGGCCACCCGATGGATGCCAAGAAGGCTCTCGCGCGCGAGATCGTTGCCCGGTATCACGGGGCCGACGCCGCCCAGAAGGCCCAGTTGGACTGGGAGGCCCAGTTCTCCAAGGGAGAGACGCCGGACGAGATGCCCGAGTTTTCCTTTGGCGGTGAACGCCAGCTCGTGGACATTCTGACCGACACAAAGCTTGCGGAGTCGAAAAAGGACGCCCGCCGGAAGATCGAGCAGGGGGCCGTGACCGTGAATGACCAGAAGGTCTCCGACGTGAAGGCGGCCTTCAAGGCCCCGGCGGAACTGGTCATCAAGGCGGGCAAGCGTCACTGGGCCCGCGTGATACTCAACGCGTAGCCCTTCAGGTTCAGCGTGACTTGATCTGGGCCAGTTCCTCGTAGAGTCGGCGCAGCGTGGCGCCGAGCCGTTCCACCGAGAAGTTCTCGAAGACATGTTTCTGGCCGGCAGCCCCGAACCGGGCTCGCAGTTCCGGATCGTCCAGAAGCCGGATCACCCGGTCCGAAAGGGCCACGGCGTCGCCGCGTGGCACCACGAAACCGGTGTCTCCGTCCAGCACCACTGTCCGGACCGCTCCCACGTCCGTTGAAACCACCGGCAGTCCCGCCGCCCCGGCCTCGATCAGTGTCACGGGAGTTCCCTCGTTGTCGGAGGTGATAACAGCCACGTCGAGAGCGGCATAGACCGGGGCCGTGTCGGCACGGAAGCCGAGGAAATGAACCGCTTTGCCGAGCCCCAGCTTTTCCGCCTGTTCCTTCAATACGTCCTCAAGCTCGCCGCCGCCCACGATGACGAACGCGGTATTGTCGCGGGCGGCAGCCACCTGGCGGGCCATTTTGAGAAAAAGCGCGTGGTTCTTGATCTTCGTGAGCCGTCCGACGATTCCCACAAGCCGGGATTCCGGCGGGAGGCCGAGGGATTTCCGGAGGTTTTCCCGCGCCTCGATGCCGGGGCCATTGTCGGCCGCGGCAGCAAAGGGGCCGAGGTCGAGTCCGAGCGGCACCACGAGGATCTTTTCCGGTGCGGCAATCCGGTAGTTCTGTGTGAGCTCCGTCTTCAGCTGGTCGCCCACGACGAATATCCGGTCGGTGATGAGCCCGAGCAGCTTTTCCGTCAGTACGACGAGCTGCGAGACAAATGGGGAAAAATACCCGTGGAACACATGGCCATGGAAGGTATGGATCCGCACAGGCACTCCGGCGAGGAACGCCGCTATCCGCCCGATGAGCCCGGCCTTCGACTTATGCGTGTGGACGACCGCCGGCTTTTCCGTCCTGAGGATGCTGAACACCCGGAAAAAGGCTTTCAGGTCATTGAGCGGCGAGACGCTCCGGCCCAGGGACGGTAGATACTCCTGCCGGATGTTCTTTCCCTCCAGCAGGTAGCTCATATCCCCCTCGCCGGGGGCGATTTCGCCCCGGAGCAGCAGGGTCTCGAACCGTTTCCCGTCGTTCAGCCGCTCGCTGGTCAGTGTCACATGGAGGGACGGTCCGCCCACGTTCATGCGGTCTATGATGCGGACGATCTTGAGGGGCCGTCTCACTGCCGGATCCTCCGCAGGAAGTGGTCCAGGACCACGAGACCCCAGAGCTGCTGGGCGGCATCAAACTCCTTTGCGAGGTGTCCCTGCCAGAGAAGTTTCACGGCATCCCGGTCCAGATGGTCGTAAATCGGGCTGTGTGCATAGAGAATCCGCGCGGCGGCCCATTCCTGGAGCTTGCCCCTGAACCAGACGTGTAATGGCACCCCGAAGCCATGCTTGCGGCGGGCCAATATGCTGTCCGGTAACGCGCCCCGGTAGGCATTCCGGAGCCAGTATTTGAGCCGCATCCGGTTCATCAGGCCGTCACCCGGCAACGAGAATCCGGCCTCCACCAGTTCCCGCGCGAGAAACGGAGACCTCAGCCCCAGCCCGTGGCTCATGGTCATCCGGTCAGTTTTCGCCAGCAGATCGTCCGGCAGATAGCTCTCGAAATTGGCCACAAGGAGTCCGTGAAGCCGCGAGACCTCCGGTCCGGACTGGTAAAGAGGCCACGAAAACTCCGGCGGGAGGCCGGTCCTGTCTTTCAGCATCTGCCGGGAACTCTCCGGCGGACACAGGGCCTGCCAGCGGAGAAGCCGCTCCTCGGGGGGATACACGCCGTCGCGAAGAAGCCGCCGCAGCCGGTCACCCCGGTTCCCGTAACCGCCCGTGTCAGGGATGAGCGGCGCGAGAGGGCGGAGCAGCTTCCGCACGGCCAGCGGGAGCCTTTCCGTAAGCTCCACCCCGGCGAACCGCTCATAGCCGCAGAACACCTCGTCGCCACCGTCGCCGCCCAGCGCCACGGTGATGTGCTGGCGGGCGTATTTGGCCAGCACCCAGAGGGCGATAGCCGACGAATCGGCCATCGGTTCGTCGAGGGCATCGAGTGTGGATTCGAGGATATCCTCCGACACGCGGAACATCTGCTCGTGATGGCGCGTGTTGTAGATCCGCGCCACTTCCCGTGCCCAGGGGCTTTCGTCGTAGCCCGTCCCCTCGCGGAAACCGATGGCAAACGTGTCGAGGCTGTCGACGCCGGCCTGCCGCATCTCGTGGACGATGATCGAGGAATCTACGCCGCCGGAGAGAAATGCACCCAGCGGCACGTCCGCTTCGAGCCGGGTCACGACGGCCAGTTTCACGGCCCGGCGGATGAACGGAATCGCCTCCTGCTCCGGCAGGTTCAAGGTCGCCGGGGCGGGCCGCCAGTAGCGCCGCTCCTCCACCACCCGTCCGTCACGAACCGTCAGCCAGTGGGCGGGCGGAACCTGCCGGATGCCATCAAGGAGCCGGGGATCGCGCGCATAACCGAGCGTCAGGTATGACCACAGCCCCACGGGGTTCACACGGGGGGTTCCCGGCAGTAGCGCGAGCAACGAAAAGACCTCGCTGGAGAATGCAAATCCTTCCACGCCGGGAGCGAGCAGCCCCTCACGGTAGAACAGCGGCTTTTCGCCTGCCGGGTCTCTCACGAGGGTGAGTGTCTGGTCTTCGGGTCGCCAGAGTGCCGCCGCGAACATGCCATCCAGCCGGCTGAAGGCGTCGGTTCCCCAGCACGCGAAACTGCGGACAAGAACCTCCGTGTCGGAGCGGGTTGTGAAAACCTCGCCCGCGGCTTCCAGTTCCCGGCGGAGGTCCCGGTGGTTGTATATTTCCCCGTTGAAGGTGCAGACGACCCGCCCCCCGGTGTCTGAAAAGGGCTGGGTGCCGCCGACGCGGTCAATGACCACGAGCCGCCGGTGACCCAGGGTGAGCGGACCTGCCTCGAACATTCCCTCGTCATCGGGCCCCCGGCGGGATATCCGGTCCAGCGCGACGCGCACCCGCTGCCGGATGTCCTCCGGGTCCGCTCCCGGTCCCCAGATGCCGGCGATTCCGCACATCAGCGGGAAACCTCGCCGTAGATTTTTTCAAGCTGTCTGATGTTCTGCTCCAGCGAATACCGTTCTTCCACCCGCCTGCGGGCAGCCTCGCCAAGGCTGCGGCACAGGTTCCGGTCTTTCAGGAGTTCCGCCAGCCGCCGGACGGCTTCGCCGTCTGAGGCAACGGTAAAGCCCGTCACTCCGTCCTCGATGAGCGTTCCGGTGGCGGACGAAGATTGTGCACCGATGAGGGCCGCCCGTCCGGCAGCGCCCTCAAGAAGCGCCATGGGTAATCCTTCGTTCACACTGAGCAGGCAGACCGCATCAGCCCTCGCCGCCAGCGAAGGTATATCACGTCTCTGGCCCAGTATGTGAAGCCTTCCGCGGAGTGGTGAACTCGTGGAGAGCCCCTTCAGAGCCTCGAAAAGAGGGCCAACCCCGGCGAAGACGAAATGGGCACCGCTGCCGGGGGCTGTTGCGTCCGCGTCCTCGAAGACCCGGAGCGTTTCGAGCGGACGCTTGGGGGGGGCGAGTGTCCCCAGGAACAGGACCACCGGAGCCTCTGTAGGGAGACCTGCAATCTCCGCTGGCGGCACATCAAAGGCAGAAACATCCACACCGTTGGGTATCACTTCTACCCGCCGTGCGCCCCGGATGCTTGCAGCCACCCGCTCCCCCACGGCCACGACCGCATCGGCCATAGGCCAGGCCCTCTGGGCGAGCAGGGCGGTGGCCCGGCGCATGCCGTCCGGTTCGCAAAGGGAGGTCGCCACAACAGCACATCGGGTTCTTTTTGCTGCCGTTGCGGCCCAGAATGCCGGAAGCGGGAGGTGCGCGTGGATG
>CAZSFB010000097.1:0-7944 GCA_964606035.1 uncultured bacterium
CATTCGCCACCAATCCTGCCGGAACCCGGTTCGGTTCGGGCAGGAAATACGCTGCTTTCGGCTTCATGAATCGTGCAGATGCCGCAACCCGCGCCCGCCAGATTGCCGAGGCGATTCGGGCCGGCAAACGTCCGTCGCCTGCCCTGAATGCAAAACTCGGCGAAGCACGGACAAAGAAGCCGCGCGTAGCATTCGTCTATCCCGGCCAGGGTTCCCAGTATGTGGGAATGCTCAGGGAGCTGATGGCCTTCCCGGAGGTGAGAGCGACCTTCGAGGAAGCTGAGGCCGTTGTTTCGCCACTGATCGGCCGTTCCCTGCTGGGGATCATTCACCCGACGGACACCTCGGACGAAAGCATCCAGCGGTGCGAGAACGAACTGAAGCAGACAGAAATCACCCAGCCGGCAGTATTGACGGCTGACATCGCTATCCACCGTTTCCTTCAGGCGCGGGGATTTTCGCCAGATGCCGTCGCAGGCCACTCTCTGGGCGAATACGGCGCGGCGGTCGCCGCCGGTGTCATGTCGTTCCGGGATGCCCTGGATGCCGTCGCGGCCCGCGGCCGGGAAATGGCAAACGTCAGGGTTGATGACAATGGTCTCATGCTGATGGTTCCAATGGGTCAGAAGGACGTGGAACCCCTGCTCAAGGACATTCCTGGCTACATTGCGGTCGCTAACCGCAACTCGCCGCAGCAGACGGTTATCGGTGGTGCCTCAGCCAGCGTCCAGGCACTGAAACAACTCCTCGATTCCAAAGGCGTGGATACAGTCCTCCTGAACGTCTCCCATGCCTTTCATTCAAAAATCGTCGCTCCGGCCTCGGAACCGCTTCGCCGGGTACTCGAACGGCTGGGCATTCAGGCGCCGAAGCTGCCGATCTACTCAAACGTGACGGCCAGACCTTATCCGTCTGGCACAACGGCCCGTATGGAAATTGTCGACCTGCTATCACGGCAGATCGCCGCCAGCGTTGACTGGATCGGTTCGGTAGAAAACATGTACGCCGATGGTATAGAGGTTTACGTCGAATGTGGCCCCAAGCGGGCACTGGCCGGCCTTGTTGAGGCCAATCTGAAAGGCCGCCCTTCGGTGGCGATACAGACCTGCCATCCGAAACGGGGCGAGCTCCTTTCGCTCATGGAGGCACTCGCTCACCTCTCGGCGGAACTCGTGGTAGAGAGCGGTCCGGCTCCCGCAGTGACAAAATCTGCACCAGTGCCGAGCGGACCAGTCTCCAGCCCTGCCCAGATACAGGAGGCCCCGTCTGGTTCATCGGTTATCAGCCCGTACGTTGCCGTAAACCCCCTGTCCCGCTGGACAAACGATCCACGATTCAACTCCTTCTGGCAGCATAATGGCCGGGTCATCGAAAACATGATTTCCCATCTGTGGGCCGTAACCATGGAAGAAGCACCCGCAAAAGCGGAGGCCCAGGTGGTCGCACCATCTCCCGCGAGCCGGAAATTTCAGATTGCTGCGCCAATGCCGCTTCTGATCGACACAGCGCCCGCACCGTCCACCGATCCGGACCGCAACGTGCCCATGCAGCTCTGGAAATCCGCACGGCCCATCGGCCGCCGGGTTCCAGTTTATGTCTCCGACTCGAAAGTTCCCGCAGAATCCAGGTGGCTTTCAGGGAAAACCGTTGCGATATAGTCGGTAAGCCGCCAGAGCGATGCACTGGCCGAGGCGCTGAAGTCCCGTGGAGCCAGTGTCCTCCCCCCATCGGTTTTCGGAAGTCCATTTGCGGGCGCAGATATGCTGGTCATCGATGCCCGCGCTTCAAGCCGGAATCCCGAACGTTTCGTCCATGACCTGTCACTCAGACTCGCTGATCTCGTCAATCTCGCGAAGAGTGCACCCGCACATTTCACGGTCGTGGGATTGGGTGCACACAGTGTCGATCTGGATCCAAGCCAGGCGATGTTCCAGGCCGCCGTCCGGGGATTCCTGCTCACACTTGGACATGAGTATCCAAACTGGAAGGTCCGTTGGACCATGACAACTGGACTGGATGACGGCCAGGTTGCCCGCGCCATCGATACTGATGCCGGCAGTCCAGAACTCACCATTCAGAGCCGGTGGTCCCGTTTCGGCAGGGCAACGCTGCAGGGAGTGACCGCTTCGATCCAGGGTAACAACGGGCTGAAACCCAGAAAGGACCGTGTGTGGGTCGTTACTGGAGGGGCCCGCGGCATCACCCGGGAGATCGTCATGGATCTGGCCGGTCACATGGGTGGCCGCTTCGCACTGGTCGGCTCATCACCTGCACCGGCGGGACCAGTCGCAGTCGCAGACGAAAAGTCCATCCGGAAGGACGTCCGGCAGGCGGCAAAAATGCAGGGACTCCAGCCATCAGCTGCTGAGATTGAAAGCGAAGTCCGGCGCCGGCTCGGTGCTGCCGAAATCTCAAAGGCCCTTTCAGAGCTGGCTGATCTGGGAATTGACGCCCGCTACTACGCCTGCGATCTGGCACAACCAGACGGGGTAAAGCAGCTTCTGAAGAGCATCAGGGCAGACTTCGGCACCATCAATGTCATTATCCACGGTGCTGGCCGGGAAATATCCCGCTCCACTTCGGAAAAAACCCTTGAGGACATCCGCGCCACGCTGGGGGTCAAGCTTGAGGGTGCGCTGGCACTGGCACTTGAAACCCGCACAGACCCTCTTGAAGCCTTCGTGATGTTTGGTTCGGTCGTGGGCCGTTTCGGAAACAAGGGACAGGCTGACTATGCAGCGGCCAACGGAGCGCTGACTGGTCTCGTCCGCCACTTCAGTGCTGTCGGAAACCCTGCAGCGCGGCCGCTGCTGTTCGACTGGTCCGCCTGGGCAGAAGTGGGCATGGCCTCCCGAGGTGTGGCGAAAGATCATTTCAAGGAGTCGGGTGTGGACCTGATCTACCCGGCCACTGGTGCCCCGCTTGTCCGCGCAGAGCTCCTGGCCGGGACCGCTGGCGAGATTCTCGCGTGCGGGTCACTGGGGGATCTGGACCGCTCTGGCGTTATCAATCCGCCGGAGCCGTCCAAATCCTCCGGTCCTTCCACCCGCCGGATCACCGCCAGTGTCCAGGCAGAGCCCTGGCTCGCTGACCACAGCATTCAGGGAACCGCTGTATGGCCTGGTGTCGCTGGCATCGAGCTGATGCGCCGGGAGTCAGGTTTTGCTGGCAAGCCGTTCGAAGCCACCGATATCCGCTTCGAGCGGGCGGTCAAGATCTTCGAGGGGAAAACCACTGAACTGAACGTAACCCCGGGAACTGTCGAAGTGCTGTCACCATCCCCGAAAGGCCCGGAGTTCAAGGTACACTTCCGGGCCGGCCACTTTTCAGTCCCGAGTGTAAAACCGGAATGGTCTGCACCGCACCCGGTCAGTCCGGATGAACATATCCGCAGGGGCATTTACGAAGCCTACTTCCACGGTCCCCGGTTTCAGGTGATGACCGGTGGCATCGACAGCAAGAACCGGGACTGGACATTCGGAGCGATGGCAGGACCCGTTTTCAGTGGCGGCAACAGTCTTTCACCGGAAGATGCAACTGCTGCGGCAATTGAAGCCGCGTTTCAGGCCGCAGGACTTCGCACCCTGATAGAAAACCGATCCAGCGTACTTCCGTCCGGAATCCAGTGGCTGGCAGTTCACAGGCCGGTTCGGCCCGGAGAACCGATTACAATTCGGGTAGCACCGGTCGTCCAGCCGTCCGAAGGAATCTGGCGCTGCAATGCGCGCGTATTCGATGACCAGGGCAACGAGTTGCTGAGCCTTGTGGGCTACGACCAGATCGTGACCGGAGAAAATGTCACTTTGCCTGCGGCCCTGGATGCTATCAACCGCAACTCCAGCAGCGGATCGGAGATACCCGCCGTTGCGGCAGCTCCGGGCCCCCGGACAGCGGCCGTTTCTGTGCAGCGCAATGAAGTGTTCGAACGCATCATGGACGTTCTATGCCAGGAAACCGGATACGAACCCGGAGATATTGCTGCTGACGCAGATCTCGAAGGCGATCTGGGCATCGACACTGTCAAGCAGGCAGAGGTATTCGCTCAGGTCCGGACGTCATACAGTCTCGAGAAAGACCCGAACTTCAAGCTTCGAGACTACCCAACGCTGAATCGTCTTGCCGACTACGTCATGTCACGTCTCCAGGCAGCAGTCGGCAGTCCGGAAAACACCGTACAGCGGAGCGAAGAGCAGCCGCCGGTCAGTCCACTCAACGAGCCGTGGATGCGCTTCGCTGTAATTGATATCGGCACAGTAATGAGCGATCTGGATCGTGACCCCAATAGCGTTCTCGGTGAGCTGTCCTCCGACGAAAAGACAGACTACGGCACCATGACCTATGAAAAACGACGCCTTGACTGGCTGGCCGGACGCCTTGCAGCCCGCCGGGCCCTCCGGCTGTTCGGCGTTGATGGTCAGGTCACTGTCAAGGCTGACGAATCCGGTGAGCCCCGTTTCGCCGGGCCCATCGGCGAAAAGTACGGTCTGACCATTTCCCACTCGAACATCTGGGCGACCGCCATTGTCTGGGAGCGCACAGGTTCTCTCGGCGAAGAACGGCATTTGGGTGTGGATATCGAGCAGATAGGTGACCGTACCGAGGCATTTCTGGAAGACAACTTCACCGCTCCAGAGCGGATACTCCTGCCCGAAGGACCGGAGCGCAGTGTGCTCGCAACCGCCCTGTGGTCCCTTAAGGAAGCGGCACTGAAAGCGCTCGGAACGGGTCTCCGGATCCGCCCGGATGAAGTGTCTGTGGCACCTGATATCTCTGCCGGAACTGCCCGCATTCAGCTTTCCGGCGAAGCGGATGCGCTCCGGCAGCAGAAGAAGTTGTCCGAATTCACCGGCCGCTTTTCACGCACCGGAAACTATGTCCTCTCGGTTGTCGAGTCGCCAAAGATTCCACCCGCCGGCTGGACTGCCGAGACCGGACACGGCTGGTCTATCGGGCTGACGCTGAATGCCAAGAACAAGTCCTGATTTTACCAAGGGTCTTTGAAGAGAAGAGGAACGCCCCATGAGCTGGAAACTGAGAGCCACTGTTACCGAGTCACAAATACCTGCCGTGCCCGTCATTCCACCTGCGGCACCGCTGTTACCCGCCGTCCCCAGGCCCCTGACACCCGCGGCACCGGCAAAGACAGGGCCAAGCCCGACGGAAAATATCCCGGCCCGTCGCCTGCAGCTCCTGTTTGACGACGGCCGTTATGAAGAACTCGACGCCTTGGTACAGCATCAGGCCCGGGGATGGGGAATGGAAGGCAAGCGAGCCCATGGCGACGGTGTCATCGTCGCTACCGGCAAGGTTCATGGCCGCCCTGCGGTCGCATTCGCCCAGGACCGGCGTTTTATGGGTGGATCCCTCGGAGAGGCGCATGCACGGAAGATATGCAAAGGCATGGATCTCGCCGAGCGCATTGGTGCCCCGGTGATTGGACTTCTGGACTCAGGCGGTGCCCGTATCCAGGAAGGTGTTGCCGCACTTGCAGGCTACGGAGAGATATTCCGGCGGAATGTGAAACTCTCCGGCAAGGTCCCTCAGTTTTCCGTTGTACTGGGGCCGTGTGCTGGTGGTGCCGTCTATTCACCATCCATCACGGATTTTATCGTCCTTTCAGAGGCCGACGCATTGATGTTCGTCACAGGACCCAAGGTA
Source organism: uncultured bacterium (assembly GCA_964606035.1). GTDB lineage: Bacteria > JAGRBM01 > JAGRBM01 > JAGRBM01 > JAHCIT01 > CAZMGV01. The sequence goes on from CAZSFB010000097.1 coordinate 5,659, forward strand.
GTGAAGCAGGTTCTTTTCGAAGATGTGGACGGCGAAACACTTGGGGGGGCTCACACCCACGCTGTGAAAAGCGGTGTTGCCCATGTGGTCCGCGCTGACGAGAAAGGCGCCATCAACGTCACCCGTGAGATGCTTTATTATCTGCTTCATCAGAAAATCGCCGCAGTCGAACCCGAGAGCGAGATACCCCTGACCAATCTCGTACCGGAAAATTTCCGTAAACCCTACGACATGGGGCAGGTCATCCGGCAAATCGTGGACAAGGGTTCGTTCCTTGAGATCCAGCCGGATTACGCAAAGAGCGTTGTTGTCGGGCTGGCTCGTCTTGCCGGGCGCTCTGTTGGCATCATTGCTAACCAGCCCAAGGTCCGGGCAGGAGTTCTCGATATCAACTCATCGCGCAAGGCGGCCCGGTTTATCCGGACCATGAGCTGCTTTGGTATTCCGCTCGTGTCACTGGTGGACGTGCCGGGTTTCATGCCCGGATCCGTCCAGGAACAGAATGGCATCATTACCCATGGTGCCAAACTTCTGTATGCCTACTGCGAAGCCCGTGTCCCGCGGCTTACGGTAATCATGCGCAAGGCCTTTGGCGGTGCTTACATCGTCATGTCATCCAAGCATCTGGGCTCTGAAGTAAATCTTGCATGGCCCTCTGCGCAGATATCCGTCATGGGAGCCGAAGGTGCCGTGGAGATCCTTCACGGCAAGGAACTGAAGTCGGCGGCTGATCCGAAGGCCCGCTTCGATGAACTATGCCAGAAATACCGTGAAGACTACATGTCCGTGGGCCTTGCGGCCGAACGGGGATGGATCGACGAAGTCATCCAGCCAAACTCCACCCGGCACAAGCTGATTCACTACCTGGACATTCTGGATGCTTCACCGGCGGAGGAGCGTGCCCCGCACGGCAACATTCCGCTCTGACATAACAAGAATGATCACACTCAGGAACGCCTGTCAGGTTTGGCGGGCGTTCCTGCGTTTCAGTTCCGCTACGGCTTTTGCCACATCTTCCGAACGGTCAGCGGGTACGACAAGAACTCCATCATCCGTGACGGCAACAACCACATTTTCCATACCGACAACAACTACCGCCATACGGTCAGCACCGGGCTCATTGACAACAATGGAATTCCGGGTGTTCACCAGAACAGGATCACCGGACGTCACATTTCCTGTAGTATCGGGTTCAGAGACTCGCCGCAGGGACTCCCATGTGCCTAGATCATCCCACTGGAACTGTGCCGGTACCATCCAGACGGACTGGGCCTTTTCCATGAGCGCATAGTCGATAGAAATATTCTCAAGCGACGCAAAGCGCTTCTGAACCTTTACTCGGCTGCCGGACCGGATCAATTCCGCAAGCTCAGGGACTGCCTCAGCCATCATCGGTGCTGCAGCTTCAAGTTCCCTCAAGAACTCGTCGAGTCGCCAGAAAAACATTCCCGAGTTCCAGTAATGCCTGCCAGACTTCACATAAGTGGAAGCCCTTTCCGCATCCGGCTTTTCCCGGAATGCCTTCACAGGGACCACTCGGCCGGAGCCACCTTTCTGCACTTCAATGTAGCCATATCCAGTTGCAGGACGATCCGGAGGGATTCCGATCACGGCCAGGCCTCCGGACTTTTCCACCTGCGACAGGGCCTCTGAGACATCCTCCCGGAAAATATCACCAGGCTCAATACGATGATCAGCAGTAAAAACGGCCATTGTGCACTGCTCTGGATTTCCGTATCTGGCCAGGAGGACGGCCGCCGCATAAACAAGCGCGCCGGCAGTATTCCGTTTTGCCGGTTCTGCAACCACATTTTCCACCGGAATTCCAATTCCAGCTGTCTGGATGGTTTCCAGAAGGTGCTCTCCGGTCACGACGAATATACGCTCTGCCGGAAACAGTGGCAGGATGCGATCGACCGCCTGCTGAAGCATGGAACAGGACGGATCGGCGAGCTTCAGCAGTTGCTTGGGCCGTGACCGACGCGACAGCGGCCAAAACCGCTCACCGGAGCCACCAGCCAGAATTACTCCTATACGAAGACTCGTCCCTGCCATTGGCCAACATATGCACACCGGGGGCGCCTCCCGCAAGCCTCCACGCGGGGCCCGGACAATTGCATCCTTCCGCAATTGCACACTATGAGACGCTCGTGTTTTCCAAGCGTACCCCCGGCCGGTTCGATCTGAATCCCCTATCAAGGGCGCTGGAGCGCATTCCAAGGCAGGATCTGATTGACCTCACCCCGTCGAACCCCCGCAAGCTCGGGTTCGGTCTTTCCCGCGAAA
>CAZSFB010000097.1:7954-8751 GCA_964606035.1 uncultured bacterium
CTTATGATCCCGATCCGCACGGCATGCTCGAGGCGAGGCATCATGTGGTTTCCCATCTCGAGCGGCGTGGAATCTCCGTCGATCCCGATCGGCTGTTCCTGACGGCTTCCACGAGCGAGGCCTATTCGTGGATTTTCAAACTCCTCTGCAATCCGGGTGACGCGTTGCTGGTCCCGGAGCCCAGCTACCCGCTTCTTGATCACCTGATCGGACTGGAGGCCGTTGTCCGGGTTCCATACCGGCTTCGTTATGAACGCCAGTGGCGGATTGATTTTGATTCTGTTCTGGCTGCGCTGGAAACCGACGAAGGCGAAAAGGCACGGGCGATTGTCGTGGTGAGCCCGAATAATCCGACAGGAAACTATCTGCAGCCGGATGAGCTCGAAAAAATCGTCTCCATTGCCTCGCGGAAAAATCTGGCTCTTATTTCAGACGAAGTGTTCTGGGACTTCCGGCTTACGGATATTCCGTTCGCAGGGCTTCCGGCCGTCCATGAAAAGCGGATTCTGAGTTTCTCTCTGGGCGGACTTTCAAAAACCCTGGGACTCCCCCAGATGAAACTGGGCTGGATTGCTGCAAACGGCCCTGAACCGCAAATCACACAGTGCATTGAACGGCTTGAGCTGATCGCAGATACCTATCTGTCTGTTGGAACTCCAGTGCAAGCGGCTCTCGGCAGCCTTTTTTCGCTGGAAAAGATGCTACAGGAGCCGATCCGGTTACGGGTTCGAAAAAACCTCGCCAATCTCCGTGATGCTGTTAGACCGGATCCGTCCGTTGAATTACTTGCGGCAGAG
>CAZSFB010000098.1:0-8643 GCA_964606035.1 uncultured bacterium
TTCATCATCTGTACCCGGCGGGAATCATCAATGATGACGATGGCGGCGTTGGCATGGGTGATGATGCTGTTCAGGCGGTTGGACAGGTGCTGGCGCTCCTGGTCCAGCTCCTCAATGCGGTGGAGGGCCGCGTATTGGGCCATTGCGTGGCGCAGCAGCTCGACGGTGGCTGGTTTGCGGTCTGCGGTTTTGCCGAATTCCGCCCAGACCAGTCCGGCCTTCGCGGACTGGTCGGAAACGCTGAAAATTGCGACTGCGACGGGATTCCGTGAGAGAGGACTGTAGGGTTCCAGCATCTGGAAATCGGTAAGAATCCTGGGATTACGGCCCGCACGGAGATTCCCGAACTTTCCGGTCATCCGTTCAAGGCTGAAGCTACGGGAACCCAGCTTCTTGAGCGCGCCGGTTGCAAGAGCAGCCCGAACCCTTCCGGTTTCCTCGTCCGGTATCAGCACAACGAGATCGACACCGGGGAAATGTCTGGTAATGAGTTTGCGGAACTGCTCATCCAGCATTTCCGGACGGTGGGCATCGGCGAGCACCTCGTGAATGGTGCCCAGGTTCCGGATCAGGCCGAGCCAGTCGGGCTTGGCAGGACGCTTACTCATCGGCGGCCTCGCCACTGCCCGGGGGTCCGTCCGGGTCATCGGGCAGGTTCTGCCGTTTCAGGTCCACGATCCGCGTGTTGTTCAGGTATTTTTTTGTCTGGAATCTGGTGGACCTGCCGATCTGCTTCACGACGGCTGTCATCCGGTCCGTTTCGGCGGAAAGTTTTTCAAGCACGGCCCGCAGGTCCGGCGCCAGATCCTTCCGCCCGAGGATCAACTGGAGATTCCCGGCTACGGCGGTCAATGGCTGGTTGAGCTCATGGGAGGCCGCTCCGGCTAGTTCGCTGACGGCCCGCTCGCGTTCGCTCTCGATCAGCTTTTCCCGGATGGCTGTAAGCTCCTGCTCGATGCGTATCCGTTCCCGGAGATCCTGAAAGATCCCGACGGAACCGATCTCCTGCCCGTTCGAATCATGAAGCAGGGATGCGGACAGGTTCACAGGAACCTGTGTGCCGTCTTTTGCCACGATGACATAGGCTGAAGTTTCCAGCTTGCCGACGCCGCCAAAACCTGGCGTCCGGAGTTTTTTCATGACATCCCGTCCGCCATCTTCAACATAGAGATCGGAGATGTGCATCCGGCCAATGACATCCTCGGGGCGGTAGCCGGTGATACTGGCAGCACCATCATTGAAAAGGACAATAGTGCCTTTCCGGTTCACGGCAATGATGCCGTCCACGGAACTCTGGATGATCGAATCCAGAACATCCCGCGTCTTGTACAGCTCGCTCTCCAGATACCGGCGATGGGTCCGGTCGATGGCGGTCACCACGAGACGGGTACTGTCCTTGGCAAATGGCTGTACTTGCAGTTCGCAGCTTCTCAGGCCGGAACCCTGCGTCTTGAAGCAGATTTCAGGGATGATGACCGGGGTTGCGCTCTCCGGGGCCATCAGGAGCGCCTGCTGAAGGACTTCCCTGTACTCCTCAGCGACAGCCTTGACGACTGGCTGATCCAGAATCGTATCCATGCCGGCCCCAAGCAGTTCGGTGGCCGCCAGATTTCCGCTGACGACGGTTCCGTCGGGCCTGACCACCATCAGTGCACCAGGGAAAGACTCGAAAAAATCGCGGTAAAATCTGCGGAACTCCAGGGAACGGCCCTGGGCTCTCAGGCGTGCGCGCAATTCCGCCAGATCAATGGGCTTCCGGATGAAATCGTCCGCCCCGTTTTCCAGGCACCGGACGACCGTTTCACGGTCACCGTGGGCCGTCATCATCACGATTGGTATCTGGCGCACTTGGCGGTCGTTTCTCAGCCGTTCACAGACATCATGGCCGGAAATATCCGGAAGCATGATGTCGAGAAGGATGAGGTCCGGCTCCTCGCTGCGGGCACGGTCGAGCGCTTCGGTCCCGCTGGCGGCGGTCACCGGGGAATAGCCGGAGCGTTTCAGGTACTGCTCCAGCAGCGCCAGAACCGAAGGGTCGTCGTCTACGACAAGGATCCTGCCCGCCGGAGGGGTTGTCACGCGGCTACTCCCCGTGCCGTCTGCTCGATCAGCCGGGCGGGGTCGAGCACAAACACCGGCCGCCCGTCGCCGAGAATCGTCACTCCAGCAAGGGAGGCAATTTTTTCCAGCGGCCGTCCCAGCGGCCGAATGAATACTTCCTGCTGTCCGAGGAACCGCTCCACCGCGATGGGGACGGACGACCTGCCATCCGGCTGGATAATCATTGCGTGACGGCCCTGGGCGTTCCCACGCTCCAGACCGACCATCGCGGGGAGGTCGAGCAGGGTTTCCAGTTCAAATAACGGGATCGTCTGTTCCCGGAACAGGCAGAACCGCTTGCCCCGGTTCACGAACATTTCACGGCTCTCCAGTACCAGCGTGGAATGCACACGGCCTACCGGCACACTGAAGGTACGTCCGGCGGCCTGGATGAGAAGCACGTTCGTGATAGCAATTGAACGCGGAAGCGCCAGGGTGAAGGTGGTCCCCCGGCCAGGCTCGGAGTCGATCGTGAGCGAACCACCTACCTGCTCGACTCCGGTTTTGACGGCGGACATGCCAACGCCACGACCGGAGGTCTCGGTCAGGGTGTCTGCCGTGGAAACTCCAGGTGCGCATATCAGCATATAGGCTTCCTGCCGGGATAGATGCTGGGACCGTTCGGCGCTGATGACCCCCGCCTTCACCGCCTTGGCAAGGACCTTTTTCTCATCAATCCCCTTGCCGTCATCGCTGATCTGAATGATGGCGGTGTCCCGGTCCCGGTAGGCCAGCATCCGGATGCGTCCCCGAGGGGGCTTCCCGTCGCGCTCCCGGTCAGCCGGACTTTCAATACCGTGATCCACGCAGTTGCGGAGAATATGGATGACCGGATCCACGATGGCTTCGAGCACGGCACGGTCGGTTTCCAGATCCCTTCCAGAAAGCTCGAAATCCACCTCGATTTTCCGCTTGCGGGCGGCCTCGCGCACGGCCCGGGGGAACAGGTCGGCAATCGAATCAAGCGGCATCAGCCGCACTCTCATTACCTGGTCCGAAAGGTCCCTGACCAGTGATCCCAGCCGGTCCACAGCGGTCCGTACGGCGGGATCGTCAGAATGGGCCGTAGCCTTCTCGATCCGCGAACGGACGAGGATGAATTCCCCGAGCATGTTTACCAGCTGGTCGAGGGTCTCCGTCTTGACACGGACGGTTGAGCTCAAGGCCCGTTTTCCGGTGGCCACCCGGGGTGGGTGGGTGGCAAGATCGGCAGCTTCGGCTTTCGCGGGATCATTGTCTGTAGTGACTTTGTGAATCTCCACCTGTGCGATGTCGGCAATTCCGGACAGCTGCTTCTGCAGGCGATCAGGATCGGACGCGGTAACAATCCCCTCGATGACAAAATCGAATTTTCCCGACTTGATCTCCTCCAGGGAATGATTGAGCGAGACAATACTTCCGTTCTCCTGGAGCTTCTTGTGGACGAGGAACCCGCGGACCCCGAGCGTCTGGCACTTGTCATCCACACGGACCTTCACGTGGTATGATGGCAGGCCACCGGCCGGCTGCACGGGGGCGGCGGGAATTACCGCTGCGGGCACTGCCGGTTTGGCCGCGGGTGTTTCGGCCGTGGCAGCGGCGATCTGCTTGATCCGCGAAACCAGTTCGCTGGCGGAAGGCAGGGGCTTGTCACGCTCTCTGCCAGCGACCATCTCCTTCAGTCTGTCGATGGTCTCGAGTACCAGATCCACGGATTCTGCCGCAGGGCGCTGTTTCTCCCTGTCATAGCGGCTGAACAGATCCTCGACCGCATGGGCAAGCGTGGCAATCTCTGGAAAATCCATGGAAGCTGCCATGCCCTTGATCGAATGGGACAGCCGGAAAAGGGACTGGACGGTCTCGGAAAACTCGCCGGACTCTTTCTCGAGTCCAACGGCGAGCGTGGACATCTGCGAGAGCTGGTCGGACGCCTCGTTGACGAACAGGGCCCGGTATTTGCCCATGTCCATGGCGTGTTCCCGGCCTTTCCGCCCGCCAGCCCCTCAGGCGGGGCCTCTCCGGCAGGCCCCTAGAGGGCCGCAACCTTGCGGACGACCTCCAGCACCTTTTCAGGCGTGAAGGGCTTGACGATGAAATCGCTCGCTCCGGCCTCGATTGCCTCCATGACGAGGGACTCCTGGCCCAGTGCCGAGCACATGATGATCTTCGCCGAACCGTCGATCTGGCAGATTTCCTTGACCGCCTCGATACCGCTTTTCATCGGCATGACGATATCCATCGTGACGATTTCAGGCTTCAGTTCGTTGTATTTCTGCACGGCTTCCACGCCATTGGCGGCTTCTCCAACGACATCGAATTCATCGCTGGAGAAAATGTCGCGGATCATGTTCCGCATGAACACGGCATCATCTGCTATCAGGATGCGAATCGGCATTGGGTGACCCCTAACTTCGGATTTCAGTATAGGACCGTTTGCGTAAAACTAAAACAGAGAGTCGATTCTCTGCAATAGCCCGTGCGGATCAATGCGGTTGACAACCCCCGACTCGTTCCGCCAGAGCGCGTCAACCAGTCCGTCCTTGGCCTCTTCGGGAACACTCCACTCGTTCCCGATCGTGGCGATGGACTCCACTCCGTCGACCCGTACCGCTACCGAGTATTCCTCGGATTTCATAACCAGCCATACCGGGAAACCCCGGTTGCTGGCAAGGGTTCCCTCCTCGGGCCCCAGGCCGGTTTCTCCTCCCAGAATCGGCTGGCCCTCGAATACCGAGATGAGGCGGCCGTAATGGGAGACCACGCCGAGGCAATGGGACGGGGCCCCCGGAACCATCTCCAGCTCCTGCTCCTCGATCACCTGCAGAACACGGCCCAGCTCGATCGCATAACGGGCCGGCCCACACCGGAAAATCAGATATTGGGAAAGTGTTCCCATGCTCCGGTCTGGCTACCCGATGAGGATCTCGTCTTCCGCCGGCAGTCCGGCGGCCGGCGAAAGCTGCTGCTCGCTGCCCACCTGGAACCGATTGGCAAGCATTTTGAGGGTTTCGGCCATGCGGGAAAGTTCCTGGGCGGACTTGGCCATCTGCTGCATGGAGGAGGTCTGCTCCTGCGTCGAAGCCGAGATCTCCATGGTCGCCGCCGCCACGTTTTCCGCCACTTTCTGGATGTCCACAATGGCGGTGAGCATCTGCTGGGACTGGTCGGTCTGGCGCGTGGCGAAGTCGGAAATCTGCTTGGCGAGACTCTCGGATTCCGCCACGGAGGCCACGATGGCCTCCAGGGAGTTGCCTACGGTCGTGATATCCACGCGGCCCTTTTCGATCATGGTGATCGAGGTCTGCATGGATTCGAACACCCGGCGGCTTTCCGCGTCGATTCCTTCAATCAGGTCGGAGATCGCCTCGGCGGAGGTGGTGGTGGATTCGGCCAGCTTGCGGATTTCATCGGCAACAACTGCGAAGCCGCGGCCGTATTCACCGGCACGGGCGGCCTCGATGGTGGCGTTCAGGGAGAGCAGTGTCGTTTTCTGGGCAATGCCGCTGATCACGTCCACGATCTTGTTGACCTGTTTGGTCTTGTTCGAGAACTCCACGACGAGCTTGGCGGAGGCTTCCACGCGGGCGAACACGTCCGCCATCTTGTCCACGGCCTGGCGGGCAAGCTCCGACGATTCGCGGGCAGTCTTGGCGGCGAGCGTTGCCGATGCCTCGCCGTCGCGGGCGCTCTCATCGGTCATCTTCAGGGCTTCCACCATGTCCCGCATGCCCTTGGTCGTCGTCTCCACGAGGAAAGACTGCGACTCGGTGCCCCGCGAGATGTCGGCCATGGTGCTGGCAATCTCGGCGGTGGAGGAACTCATCTGCTCGGCCGTCGCTGACAGGTTGTGTGTCGAGGTGGAAAGACTGCGGGCCGTTCCCTGGATCTGGTTCACGAGGGCCTTGATGTTTTCCCGAAGTCGGTTGATAGCCTCGGCGACTTCGGTGATTTCGTCCGCCTCGCGTCCGTCACGGAGCTGGACTGGCTGGTCGAGTTTGCCGGCAGTCACCCGCTTGGATGCCTCGATCAGCTCGTCGAGGTCTTCGGAAAGCGGCTTGACCACCTTGGCATGAACCAGGAGGGTGGGGATTCCGGCGGCGGCAGTCGCTACCAGGGCAATGGCGTACCATTGCAGACCCGGGAAAAAATACATGTACGAGACCACAATGGAGGACGCGACAAACGCCCCGACCAGCGAGGCTAGCAGCAGTCTCGTCCCCAGTGGCACACGCTTCTGGTTCATAAAGGCAGGAACTCTTTCCCGTGGGACCCGTCATACTTTGGCTGTTTTTGCCGAAAACCTCAAGCATTTCAAAAGGTCACATCGGGAAAGCTGGAAATTCGCAAGAATGCCATTCGCCGGCCTGTTTCCCGGTAATAGCTAGTTATTCCAGTGGTTTAAGGGAAGCTCGCCTGTTCAGGCAGCGCAAAATCGGGTACGCTGCTGCCACGTAACTGAAACATGAAAGATACTGACGAACTGTCCGGTTCTGGAATGCCGGCCATGCGGCCAGAGTTTGTAGCCCGCACCCTGCGGGCCTATCTGCTCATAGCCGGGTTCACGTTCTGCCTTGTCCTTTTGCTCTCCGCCAGCCGGTTCACCGGGATGGTCGAGAATGGTGGCATCATTCTCGCCCTTGCTTTTGTTATCTACGTGCCAATTCAGGCTTGGCTCTACCGGACCTGCCGGATCCAGGCCGAAGCCCCCGGCGCCGACGAGTGGTTCCGCCGGACTGCTTTCTGGGTACTCGTCCGGGACTCCCTTTTTCTCTGTGTGCTCTGCTGGACCTCGGGAACCTTCAAGAGTCACAGCGCCATGCTGCTGCTGGTGCCGATTCTGGTGGGGATCCTGCTTCTCGACCGCAGCCGGATCCGGCTGCTTGCCGTTATCACTTCCCTGACCCTGACCGCCATCGTACTGCTTGAGACCTTCGAGATCATCCCCCATGTCGAATGGACCCTGGATCTCGTCGATTACCGGAGAAACCGGTGGAATGCGTTGACAGCCATCGCCACGTTCGTGTGCAGCATTTTTGTTGTTTACTCGGTGGCGCTTGCGGTTCTGGATGAACTGGCTGACAAACGGCGCGAGCTGGAGTCGATCGCCAGCCGTGATATGCTTACGGGACTATACAACCGCCGGGTGTTCGAGATCAGCGCCGTCCGGGAACTGGAACGGTCCGTCCGGACGGGCAACAGCGTGACCTTTGTTCTCGTTGATGTGGACCATTTCAAGACTGTCAACGACACGCGGGGACACGCCGCAGGTGACGCCGTCCTGAAGACGGTGAGTGGAGTATTTGAGTCGTCACTGCGCAGGGGCATGGACATGGCGTTCAGGTTCGGCGGGGATGAATTTGTCCTGCTGCTTACGGATACTGACGTTCAGGGCGCCTCGGTGCTGCTCGGCCGGATCCTCGATCGCGTAAGACAGGCCCGGTTTGAAAGCGGCGGGGACACCTTTGGCGTGACTCTGAGTGTGGGGGCCTTCACGATCAATACCCGTGATGTGCTTGCGGACCTGGACTACTGCCTGGAGCGGGCGGACCAGTGTCTCTACCGGGCAAAGCGCGCCGGCCGCGACAATATGGTGATCGAGGCGGCGGAAGTGGGCCCGGTGTGACCCCGGTTAGGCCGCGGCGGATTTTTCAACGAGGTCGACGAATTTCTCAAGTTCCAGGGGTTTGGGTACGAAGGCGGTACCGGGCTCCCGCAGCGCGGACTGGATGTGGTCGGACTCCGCATATCCAGAAATGAAGATCACGGGCAGTTTCGGATGGGTGCTCCGGAGTTCCCGGAACGTGTCCAGGCCGGATATCTCCGGCATCAGCATGTCGAGCACGACCAGGTTGACTTGGGAGCCGTTCTGGCCGAACCACCGCAGTGCTTCGGCGCCGCTGGTGAACGGGATAACAGAATGCCCACGGCGTTCAAGCACTTTTGACAGCAGTTCAAGATTGGACTCCTCGTCGTCCACCACGACAATCCGGCAGGCATTCGCCGGTAGCGTTCCGGTATCGCCGCCTGCCTGAAAGTCCGCTTCCGGACTGGCAGGCGTTTCTGGAAGGCTGATCGTGAAGCAGGCGCCTCCCAGCGGTGACGAACCTGCCTCTAGCGTTCCTCCATGCTCGGTGATGATCTTTCTGGCCATGGCAAGACCGAGGCCAGTGCCGGATCCCCGCGGTTTTGTCGTATAAAACGGCAGGAAAATCTTTTCCTTGAGTTCCGGCTGGATACCGGTGCCGGAGTCCTCGACGCGAATCTGTATCTGGCCTCCGGCATTTGAGATGCTCATGCGGATGCGGCCGGGTGCTTTCCCGATGGCGTCCCGGGCGTTCAGGCAGAGGTTCAGGAACACCGAGGAGAGCAGGGTTTCGTCGCCCAGAACGTGGCAGCTTTCGTGAGTCTCGATATCTATATGGATGAGCGGCCCCACGCTTGCCCTGGCAATCTGTCGGGTGTTGGTGAGCAGGTCGGATAGATTGACCGGATGCTTCCGGAGCAATTGCGGGCGGCTCAGGTTCAACAGGTTGGCCGTGAGCGCCGTTCCTCTCCGGGTGGCCT
>CAZSFB010000099.1:0-8629 GCA_964606035.1 uncultured bacterium
GCTGGCCGAAACTCGCCGGTGCACGGGAGAACAACCTCCAGAATGTCACGCTGAAACTCCCTCTGGGGAATCTCGTCTGCGTGACAGGCGTGTCGGGTTCCGGCAAGACGACCCTGATCGTGAAGACCCTGTATCCGGCGCTTCACCGCATCTTTGAGCAGGGGACGCTCGAAATAGGCCGCTTTGACATGCTGAGCGGGATGGAGGCGCTCCGGGGTGCATCTCTCATCGACCAGACACCGCTCGCCCGTTCTAGCCGGTCGAATCCGGTCACCTACATGAAGGCCTTTGACGAAATCCGCCAGCTCTTCTCACAGCTTCCGGATTCCCGGCGTGCGGGGTTCAAGCCGGCTGCTTTTTCCTTCAACGTGGAGGGTGGACGGTGTCCGGTTTGTGCCGGTGAAGGCGTCCAGACCATTGATCTCCAGTTCCTTGCGGACGTGGAGGTCCCGTGCGAGGCCTGCAACGGGAAACGGTACAAGCCCGAAGTCCTGCGGGTGCGATACAAGGGCTACAACATCAACGACATTCTCAACCTGACGGTGAGCGAGGCGATCAACCTTTTCCCGGCACTCCAGCAGACACGGGAAAAACTCGTCCTTCTGGAGAACGTGGGGCTTGGATACCTCGGTCTCGGTCAGGCGTCTTCAACCTTGTCCGGCGGCGAGGCGCAGCGGCTCAAGATCGCCGGGGAACTGGCGGCGGCGCCAAAGGGGAAACTTCTGTATATCCTGGACGAGCCCACCACCGGCCTTCATGGTGTGGACGTGGGCAAGCTGCTCCGGGTGCTTCAGCGGCTTGTGGATGACGGGCACAGTGTCCTTGTCATCGAGCACAACCTGGACGTGATCTCCCGGGCCGACTGGGTGATCGACCTTGGACCCGAAGGCGGCTCGGCCGGCGGGCGGATCGTGGCTGAGGGACCGCCGGAGGCCGTCGCCCGGTCATCCGAATCACTGACTGGAGCCTATCTGAGACCCCTTTTCAGCGATGTGCGCAGTGGCCGGGGCCGTTGATGCTGATAGACATTGCCGCCATCCTGATCGTCGCCGCCTTCGCCGTGTTCGGTTACCAGCGGGGATTTGTCTTCCAGATCGTGAAGCTGGTGGGAATCGCGCTGGCCTTTTTCGGCTGCTACCGGGCCGGCCGTGCAGCAGCGAAAATCTTTCCTGCCTGGGAAGGCGTGGCTCCCGTGGTCCGGGTGTACGGGCTCACGATCCTGAGTTTCTTCTTCATCATTCTCGTGATGAACCTGATTGGTATTCTTGCCCGCGAGATGATTTATCATGGCCGTGAGCCGGAGCACCGCAAGCGGGACAAGGTGCGGGGGCTGACGCTGGGGTTTCTCGATGGAGCTTTCTGGGCGACCATGTTCCTGTTCGTCATGGCCGCCGTTCCAAAGGGTTTCCAGAGGAGCATCCCTCATCTTGAGCGGCAGGTGGACAGCTCCTTTTTCGTGGCGGTGACAAGACCCCTCAACTTTCTTGCCGATCCGGACCTTCTCGTGACTGATGCCCGGCGCGAGGTGGAAGCACTCGGGAAATTCCTGGAGTTCGTCTCGGACCGGAGTGTAGTCGAGTCGCTTCAGAAGTCCGGCTTCAGTGACCCGCTGTGGGACGACCTGAGGCTGAAGGCGCTTGCCGCCGATCCCGACGCCCGGGAGATTCTCGGCCAGGGCGAGCGGCGCATCGCCATGCTTCATCCCCTGCTGGCGGAGGTTCTCACTGACCGGACCCTCATGGACATGATTCTCCAGTTCGAGCCGCCGGAACTGCCTGCCAGAACCGGTTCTTCCGGTGGTGCTGTGCCGGAAATACCGCCTGAGGAACCACTCCCCGGTGACGAGCCCGTGGACGAGTTGGAGGGGTCACAGCGGTGAAGCCCCTGCCTGAAACCCTTGGCCGTGAGGCTCCGTTCGTCACACCTATCCATGCAGCTGGTGGAAAGGTGTATCTGGTGGGGGGGCCGGTACGGGACCTGCTTCTGTCGCGGCCAGTAACAGATCTGGACCTTATGGTGACGGGAGTGGACCCGGTGCGGCTGGGTAAAATCCTTGAGCCGCTTGGAAGTGTGAACGAGGTCGGGAAATCGTTTGGAATCATCAAACTGTCCACCGGCCGGGAGGTCATCGACTTCGCGCTTCCACGGAAGGAAAAGTCCACGGGTCCGGGCCACAAGGACTTCTGGGTCCATGCCGATCCGTCGCTTCCGGTGGAAGAGGATCTTGGCCGGCGGGATTTCACGGTGAATGCCTTTGCATGCGAGCTGCTTGGTGCGGATGGCCGGCTCGGTCCGCTCATTGACGTGTTTGGCGGGCTGAAAGACCTGGAACGGCGTGAACTGAGGCTGCTGCATGACCGGTCGTTCCAGGACGATCCGCTGAGACTTGTCCGTGCCGCGCAGTTCGCCGCCCGGCTCGGTTTCACGATCGAGCCTGACACGTTGAGGCTCATGCGGCGTGATGCCGGACTGGTGAAACACCTGCCAGGGGAACGGATCAGTACCGAGATTGACAAGTTCCTTGGCTGTGAACGGCCGGGACAGGGGTTCGACTGGCTGGAACGGGGCGGACTCATCGCGTATGTGCTGCCGGAACTGGGCGACAAGTGGTTCGAGGCAATTCCGGAGATGCTACTGTCGAGAGCCCGGTGCATTAAGGGGTGGATGAGCTTCACACCGAGGCTTCCAGACGCCCCATCGCTGCTTCGCTGGGGTGTAATTGCCGCCTGTATCGCCCCGGGCAGGGAACTTGTTGCCGACGGGTCCGGAAAGTCAGCCCTGTCATTCCTGAAACGTATCCGCTCGAGTGTAGCTGGGGCGGACCCGGAACGTCTCGCGGGGTGGACGCGGGCGTTAAAGGGCGCAGAAGGCTGGCCCGGTGCGGACGAACCATCCGGAAAAGCCATCCGGAAATGGATGTCGCTGGCCGGCCGGAGCGAACTCGCGCCGTTATTGGAACTTATTGCGGCACGGGCCGAAGTTGTTGTTCCGTATGGCGATGTCAATGCCGATACAGATGGCAGCCGCGCATCTCCCCAGGGAGTCCAGTGGGTTCAGCGTGTTCGTCACGAGATGGACCTGAAGGTGCCGCTGGCCCCTGCCGATCTCAAGGTGAGCGGCGAGGATTTGAAGGCAGCCGGGGTTGGTGCGGGTCCCCAGTTGGGAAACATACTGAAGGCATTGCTCGTGGAAGTCCTTGAGGACCCCGCCAGAAACCGCCGGGACTATCTGCTGTCGCGGGTGGAGTCACTGCGGAGCCAGACCTGAATGCCACTGCCGAAGGTTTTTCCCAGGCGGTAGTGCTGACGCCTGAAGGCGGAGAAACTGGCCGCATAGTTCTCCAGCCGGTGCGGCGCCCCGGCGGCCCCTGCCAATGTCATGTCCACAATGGGCGGGAAGCCGTCCTGTTCCAGGGCGTCTGTCAGTTCCTTCTGCATGGCTGGCGTACTCCGCCACGGAAGCAGGAAATAGCGTGGACTTACCGGCTCAAGTTCCGACAATAGGTGGATGTAGGGTTCGTGTGGCATGACAGCGATCCGCCTGCCGGGGGGCGGGGATGAGTTCAGGTAGTCTGCGACCTCCCGCCGCCCGGTCATCTGTGATTCAAGTGCCGGGTAAAGCATCACAAGCCGCAAAGAGGTCAGGAGCAATCCCGCAGTGAAGAGTGCCGTCGCCGCGCGCCTGAAAAGGGGCGGGCGTTCAGTCGCCAGTGAAGCCATTGCCACTACGAGCAGGACACTGGCGGCGAGCAGTCGCTGATGGTCAAAGCGTGGCGCGGCCGACAGCAGCGCTCCGGCAAGCAGCACAAGCAGGCAGTTCAGGAATGCAGGGCGTCGTTCCATCCGGGCCGAGGCCACAAATAGGTACATCATGCCTGCAATGAGGACGAGGTGGTTCAATGGACTGCCGAAAGCGAAGGCATAGGCCGACAGGCCGCCGGAACGCGTGTTCTCCACGATGGCATGGTTCCAGAAACCCGTAAGGGTCCCTGTGGCGGCGAGAAAGGCAAAAACTGCGGCCGCAAAGATACTGAAACCTGCGAGAAAGCTTCCGAGCCGTTCCCGGCTACGGCCCACGCAGGCAAGTGTGGCGAGTGCGAGCGGGAGATTCTGGAACCGGGCGAACAGCAGGAATCCGGCGATGGCTCCCGCAGCTGCCAGATGCCTGCTGCCGTTATTTTCTCCCAGCAGGGCGGGGAGCAGAAGTGTGGCGAGCGCGATCAGGCTGTTCGGGGACCACTGGAATCCAAGATGGAAGGCGAAGGCGAGTAGGATGCCAGCCCCGGTGATGGACCCCCGCAGGATCCGGTTTCCGGAAGAGATCTTCCAGGCGTAAAACGCTGCAACGGCTCCGGCGAGGAACGCTATGGCAAACCGGAACCACAGGAGGCTTTCCACCGGATTTTTCCGCATGAACAGGGCGGAAAGCATGAACAGGGCCGGCGGCTTCTCGTTGATGTAGCTGTCATAGAGGAAGCGTCCATTGGCGATCCCGTGGCCAATGAGCAGGAGCGATCCTTCATCAGAAAAAAGTGGACCGCCGCCGCCTGAAGCCAGAAACAGAACAGGAGCGGCCAGAAAGACGGTCAGCGCCGCTTTCCAGCGGTGATCATTCTCGGGTGGGGTTTCTGGCACCCTTTGATCGTAGCATGGCCCGGCTTACAGGGCCGAACAGATGGCATCCGTGTATTGCGTGGTGGTGGCATTCCCGCCCAGGTCTCCGGTCCGGACCTTCCCGCCGCCAAGAACCGTTGCCACGGCTTTTCTGACGCGGTCAGCAGCAGTCACCTCTCCGAGATGATCCAGCATCATGGCGGCAGAAAGGATCATGGCCGTTGGGTTCGCTTTCCCCTGCCCGGCGATATCAGGGGCGGTACCGTGTACCGGCTCGAATACGGCGGCCTTTTCACCGATGTTGCCGGCGGGGCAGACACCGAGCCCGCCCACGAGGCCGGCGCAAAGGTCGGAGAGGATGTCACCAAAGAGGTTTTCCATCACGAGCACGTCGAAATTCTCCGGCGCAGAGACGAGATCGGTGCAAGCATGGTCAACGAGCACTTCATCGGCTGTGATGCCCGGATAGCCTTTTGCCACTGTGCGGAAACAGTCCAGGAACAGGCCATCTGACAGCTTCATGATGTTCGCCTTGTGTATGGCACTCACCCGTTTCCGGCCAAGCTTTCGTGCTGTCTCGAAGGCGAACCGGCAGATGCGGATACTGGCTTTCTCGGTGATGACCTTGATGGACTCCACCACACCGGGTGTCACCTCGTGTTCGAGACCGGAATAAAGGTCTTCCGTGTTCTCGCGGATGATGATGAGGTCTACATTCCTGAACGGCGTCACGATGCCAGGAAGGTTCCGGCAGGGGCGGTAGTTTGCGTAGAGGTCGCCCGCCTTTCGCAGGGCCACATTTGCCGAAGGGAGCCCTTTCCCGACTGGAGTGCCGATGGGCCCTTTCAGACCGAGGCCAACACGCCTGAGAGCCTCGACCACATGATCCGGAAGGAGCGTGCCATACTGGCCGGCCACCGCCTGTCCGCAGACATATTCCTCGAACTCGAACTTCACCCCCGTGGCTTCAAGCACCCGTCTCGTGGCCGCTGTGATTTCGGGACCGATTCCGTCTCCGGGAAGAAGGACGACCTTGTGAGCCATGTGAAGTACTCCGTCAGTTCCGGTCAGGGGCAAGTCTATCCAACCGGTTCAGGGGACCCAAGTGTCCGGTGCGGCAGTCCGGTGAAAGATTCCCGGAAAAATACGGGGGTGCCGTAAGGCACCCCCGCGGTTGTCCCTGAACGGAATGCTGGCTCAGAGGCGGTTCGGTCCGAACGGGCGGAACAGCCACTGGCCGCCGTCTGCCACGACGATGGCGCCGGTAATGTAGCTGGCGGCATCAGAGGTGAGAAACAGGGCGATGTTGGCCATCTCCGCTACAGTGCCCTGGCGGCCCAGCGGAACACCCCGGTTGATGACATCTGCCGGCATGCCCATGCCAAGCCGCTTCATGCCCTCGGTGTCGGCGATGGGGCCGGGGGCGATGCCGTTCACACGGATACCGAGGGGGCCCCACTCCACCGCAAGCACGCGGGTCTGCGCGTCGATGCCCGCCTTGGCAGAGGCCGCATGGATCTGGAACGGGGTGCCGACATAGCCAAGCGTGGCGGTGATGTTGATGATGGAGGCCTTCTTCGCCTTGGAAAGCGGCTCGAAGGCCGCCTTGCAGACGTTGAAAGTGCCGATCTGGTCGATTTCGACGACCGTCTTGTAGCCGTTGTAGGAGAGCTGTGCAGCCGAGCAGATGAAGTTGCCTGCGGCACCATTGATGAGGGCGTCAAGTTTTCCGAACTTGTCCACGGTCGCTTTCACGGCGGCCTCAACCTGATCTGTGTTCCGCACGTCGGCCGATGCGCAAAGAACCTCCGTGCCGGTTTTCTTCTTGATGTCAGCGGCTGCTTCCTGGAGTTTTTCCAGCTTCCGGCCGACGATGGTGACATTCGCTCCGTGGGCCGCGAACGACTCCGCGATACCCTTGCAGATTCCGGACCCTCCGCCGGTAATGAGTGCCACGCGCCCTTTCAGCAGGTCCTTTGCAAAATAGCTCATTGATACAATCGCCCTTTCCCTTTGGTGTTCCCGGCGGATGTCCGGGTCAGTCCAGTCCAGATAGTTAGCTGATTAAGGGATGACAAGGGGCCATCTGCCGCGGTGCAAACCTTCAACTTCCGCTACGGATCACGTAAAGTCCCGCTTTGGGCCGGGCGGAACTTTTCGGAGGCGATCATGACGGTGAATGCGTGGGCAGCGATGAAACCGAAGGGAAAGCTAGAACCGTTCCGGTACGAGGAAGGCCCTCTTGGCCCCACGGAACTGGAAATCGACGTCACCCACTGCGGGATCTGCCACAGTGACGTGCATCTGGTGGACAACAACTGGGGCACGGACACCTATCCACTGGTTCCGGGGCATGAGGTGATCGGCAAGGTCCGGGCCATGGGTTCCCAGGTGACCGGTTTCGAGAAAGGCGTCCGGGTCGGTGTGGGCTGGCAGTGCGGCTCCTGCATGCGGTGCGAGTGGTGCCTGACCGGTGAGGAAAACCTCTGTGCAGGCAGCCAGGCCACGGCGACCGGCCACTTCGGCGGATTTGCCGAGCGGATGCGCGTGGACAGCCGCTTCGCATTCCTGATCCCCGCAAAGCTAAAATCAGAGGCCGCAGCCCCGCTCCTGTGCGGGGGTGTGACCGTTTATTCTCCGCTCCGCCGCTACTGGAAGAACCCGAACATGAAAGTGGGGATCATCGGTATCGGAGGGCTCGGCCATCTTGCGCTCCAGTTCGCACAGGAGATGGGATACGACGTGGCGGCATTTTCCCATTCACCGGACAAGGAGCCGGAGGCCCGGGCCTTCGGTGCGAGGCGCTTCGTGGACACCTCGAAACCAGGTGCGCTGGAAGCGTGCCGGGGACAGTTCGATCTGATCCTCAACACGGTTCACCAGAATCTCGACTGGCCTGCATACATGGATGCACTACGACCCAATGGGCGGCTGGTGATCCTGGGTTCACCTGGTGAAGACATGAAAATCTCCGGTGGTACACTGATCGGCGGACAGAAGGGGGTGGTCGGCAGCGTGATCGGAGGCCGTCCGGTCATCCGCGAGATGCTTGAGTTCGCCGCCGTTCATGGTGTGAAGGCAAAGACCGAGGCCATGCCCATGAGCCAGGCGAATGAGGCACTGGACCGTGTGCGCAACCATAAAGCCCGTTACCGGATCGTGCTGGTGAAATGACTACCGGGCGCGTCCGGCTTCGAACATCCGGCGGAACTATAATTCATTCTGCAGTCGTGCCTCTTCCGTGGGCGCACTGCTGAATCCGGGGTCATTTCGGCAGCTGATATCAGAGATGTGATGACTCGCTGGGGCCTGTATTCAGGGTGCGCTAACCCGGCCAGATTTGTGGGTGTTTCAGGAATTATGAAAACCGCTCAACAATGTCACACCCGGCTTTCCAGTTGTGTATGATCAGCCCTTATTGCCGGAATGCGGCTTGCATTGCTAAATCCGGTTCAGACCGCGAAAGGACGCTGGCCCAGATCCCGTGACCACCGTTCCCGATCCAGCCGTTGCACTTGTTCTCGTATTCGCTCCGGCGGTTGCCGGAGTCATTCTGCTTTGTTTCCGGCGGCTGGATGGTGTGGCTTCGTGGCTTGCGGCCGGTGCATCGGCCTGTGCCGCCGGGCTGGCCGTGCAGTCTCTTGCGAGCGGTACGTCGGGGGTAGTCCAGGTAGCCGGATGGGCCCCGGACCTCGGCATAGATGTCTCGCTCAGGTTCGATGCGCTGACGCTTCCGCTCGCCGCGATGGTCGCAGGGATCGGGGCCATCATCGTCCATTTCTGTGGCCACTATTTCGGACCAGGGGACAAGCGGCGGACCGTCATCGCCACGCTGAGCCTGTTCGAGGCAGCGATGCTCGGGGTGGTGCTCTCGGACAATCTCTATCTGCTGTTCATCTTCTGGGAACTCACCGGCCTCTGCTCGTTCTTCCTGATCGCCACGGACGCGGACAAGGACCCGGATGCGCCCGTCGCCGCAAAGCAGGCGTTGCCGGTGACGGTGGGTGGTGCCCTGC
>CAZSFB010000100.1:0-8588 GCA_964606035.1 uncultured bacterium
TATGAGCGCATCTCCCGCTGGCTCGGCGTGTTCGAGCGGCATATCCCCCACCGTGAACAGGCCGGGGAGCAGGACAGCCCGGAGGCTCCATACAGCATTATCCTGTTCGGAATCGGACGTTTCGGTGGCAACCTTGTCAGGGAGCTCCAGCAGAAAGGCGAGCGGATCATGGGCGTGGACTTCGATCCCGAAGTCGTGAGGAACTGGCGAAAAGAGGGGCTCTCCGCCCACTACGGCGATGCCGAGGACCCGGAGTTCGCCGCCACACTTCCGCTTTCCCAGGTGAAATGGGTCATCTCGACCGTGCCCAGCCTGCAGCTCAACCTGACTCTCCTCGACACCCTCCGAAAGGAGGGGTACCACGGGTCGGTGGCCCTCACGACCCACAGCGAGGAAGAGGTTCCGAAACTGAAAGGGCTTAGCGCCAATCTCGTCGTACTCCCCTATGAACAGGCTGCCCAGCGGACTGCCGAGAGGCTCTGCGCCGCATGACCGGGAAAACAGGACCGGCCGGCGGGATGAAGCGCGAACTGCTGATCAGCCGCGACGCGCTGGAAACCCGCGTGGCGGTCATGGAAAACGGCCGGCTGGCCGAATACCACGTGGACCGGCCGCAGGACCGGACCCTGACCGGGAACATCTACAAGGCCCGCGTCGCCAGGGTGCTACCCGGCATGCAGTCGGCATTCGTGGATTATGGGGAAGAAAAAACCGGCTTCCTTTTCATCGACGACGCGCATCCGGGCTCGAACCGGGACGCTACCCCGAACATTGGCGACCTGCTCAGACCCGGTCAGGAGATTCTCGTCCAGGTGGAAAAGGAACCCGGCATCCAGAAGGGGGCGAAAGTCACGACGAACCTCTCGCTTCCGGGCCGCTATGCGGTGCTGTTCCCCGGCAAGGCCATGACGGGCATTTCGCACCGGATCGGCACCGACGAAGACCGCTCAAAGCTGAAAACCCTGCTCCAGGAACTCTGCCCGCCGGACTGCGGGCTGGTGGCGCGGACTGCGGCCAATGAAGCGTCCCGTGAGGAGCTGGAGCGGGACGTGAGGGATCTGGCCTCCCTGTGGGAAAAAATACGGGCACGGGCAAAAACCTCGCCGGTGCCGGGACTCATTCACGGTGAACAGGAGATGCCTCTCCGGGTACTCAGGGATTTCCTCCCCGAAGGAGTGGATCTGGTCATCTGCGACGACGCGGACCTCGTGAACTCCATTACAGCCTGGCTGGACGAGGCGAAGCCGGCCCGAAAACCCGCCGTGGCACATCACGGCGTGCTTCAGCCGCTTTCCGACCGCTACGGGCTCGAGGACGAAATTGCCTCGGCTCTTTCCCGGCGGGTGTGGCTCAGGTCCGGCGGCTATCTGGTCATTGACCACGGCGAAGCCCTCACCGCCATTGACGTGAATACCGGCAAAAATACCGGGAAAAACGACTTCGAGGAGACCATCACCCGGACGAACCTGGAGGCGGCTGCAGAGATCGCCCGGCAGCTCCGGCTGAGAAACACGGGTGGCATCGTGGTGATCGACTTCATTGACATGAAGGACCCCGGAAACCGGGAAAAGGTCCGGACAAAACTCTCCGAGACACTGGCGCTGGACCGGGCCCGTTGCACGATCACCGGCATTTCGGACCTGGGCCTTCTCCAGATGACGCGCAAGCGGGTTCGCGACAGCCTGTCCGCCCGGCTGGAGGACCTCTGCCCGTGCTGCGAGGGAACCGGAAAGGTACTTTCCGCTGCCACGACATCCAGGAACACACTGCGCCAGCTCCGGCGGGAAATCTCCAGCGGCAACGGACCAGCCCTCACCGTGCAGGCGCATCCTTCAGTAGTGGATAGGCTCACCGGGCCGGATATTCCAGGCATCGAGGAGCTGGAGAAGCGGACCGGGGCAAGAATCTCGTTCAAGCCGGTGGAGACGTTCCACCCCGAGCGGTTCGATATTTTGAAAACCCGGGACGGGGCACCGAGCAAGAGGCGTCTCAAGTAACCGGCTCGCCCGGCAAGCCCGTATCGGCCACAATAAACGTGATGGTGCAGGCGATACCGTCGGAAGACCTCTACCTGTTCCGCGAAACCGCGCGGGAACTGGTTGCCTATTTCGCCGAGCTTCACACGGCACTGGAACAGTTCGACCTGAAGATGATCCCATTCCTCCAGAAACGGATGCGGGAAGTCCATCTGCCGCGGCTCCGGGGGGTCGAGGCGCGCCTAGAGCTCCATGCCCGCGGCAACGAGGCCGCCGCCGACTGGCTGAAACATGCGAAAAACCTGGCAGGCGGCTGCCAGCTCCTGTCAGGCCCCATCAACCCGGCAAATCCGGCATCGCTGCTTTCCGGGTTCCATTCGGCGGGCGATGTTCTTGTGGGGCTTTTCCCCTACCGGCTCCAGGTACCGGAACTGGAGCGATTTTTTCTTGAGACAGATCCCCCTGACGGGTTCAGGGAACCAGCTCCCCGTGCAGAGATCGGGCGCATCCCCTTCGGCGCAGGCGGACAGGTCACGAGCCATGCATTGATGTTCAGGCCTGCAGGCCGGGGAAATGGTCTCCAGCGGCCGCTCGTTGTGCTGCTTCACGGGGCATTCGGTGCACCGGCGGAGTTCATCTCCCTCTGGCTCCGGACCCTTCATACCCGGTGCTGGTACGCGCTGGTTCCAAAATCCCGCGGAACCACCTGGGATCCGAAAGAGGATTTCCCGGCTATCGCTGAAAACGTAAGTCGCCTTATCCGTGAGGAAGCCATTGACCCCGCGCAGGTGCTCGTCGCAGGACTTTCTGACGGCGGCAGTGCCGCCCTGGAACTGGGCATCAGCCGGGGCGACCTTTTCACTGGTGCCTGCTGCGTGTCCGGGGTACTGAAGCCGTGGGTTGCCGTGGAAAACGCCCGGAAAAAAATCCCCGTTCACCTGATCCACGGCACTGCCGATTTCCTCTTCCCCGTCCAGACGGCCCGTATGGCTGAAACCCGGCTGAAAAATGCCGGGTTCCCGGTCACCTACCGGGAGGTTCAGGGGCTTTCGCACACCTACCCGGTATCGAAGAACCCGGAAATCGCCGCCTGGTTCGAAAAATCCTGACTTGCCTTTACCGCCCGTGGTGGGTATGGGGCGGCGCGGCCTGTGGCCGCACGGTACCCAGGTAACTGCCCATGATCGCAACGGAAAACCTCACACTCAGGTTCGGAAGCCGCACACTCTTCGAGGACGTGACGTTCGAGTTCTCCCCCGGCAACTGCTACGGGGTGATCGGCGCCAATGGCGCCGGAAAATCAACGTTCCTGAAGCTGCTGTCCGGCGAACTTGAACCCGATTCCGGCAAGATCCACATGGCGAAAAACGCCCGCATGGGGGTCCTGAAGCAGAACCATTTCGAATTCGACGACTACACGGTCATCAACACCGTGATCCGGGGCCACAAGAAGCTCTATGACATCATGACCGAGAAGGATGCGCTCTATGCCAAGTCCGACTTTTCGGACGCCGACGGCATGCGGACCGCGACCCTTGAAGCGGAGTTCACGGAACTCGGCGGCTGGGAGGCCGTGAGCGAGGCAGCCTCCATGCTTTCCAGCCTGGGGATTCCCGAGCCGCTGCACGAGATCCAGATGAAAGATCTGGACGCAGCACTCAAGGTCCGTGTACTTCTTGCCCAGGCCCTGTTCGGGAACCCGGACATTCTCCTCATGGACGAGCCCACGAACGGCCTTGACCCCGACTCGATCCTCTGGCTGGAGGAGTTCCTCTACAATTTCGAGAACACGGTGATCGTTGTCTCGCATGACCGTCACTTCCTCGACCGGGTATGCACTCACATCGCCGATATCGATTTCCAGAAGATCCAGATGTACACAGGCAACTACTCCTTCTGGTACCAGGCGTCACAGCTTGCGCTCCGTCAGACCCAGGATTCCAACAAGCTCAAGGAAGAGAAGATCAAGGAACTCAAGGAGTTCATTGCCCGGTTCAGCGCGAATGCATCAAAGTCGCGGCAGGCCACCTCACGGAAGAAACTGCTGGAAAAGATCTCGCTGGATGAAATCAAGCCGTCGTCACGCCGCTATCCGAGCATCCATTTCAAGATGGAGCGGGAGCCGGGCCGCTCGATCCTCTCCGTGGACGGGCTCTCGAAGGCCATCGACGGCCGCAGGATTCTCGACAATTTCTCTTTGCGGGTGAGCCGCGGCGAGAAGATTGCCTTCGTCGGACGGAGCGGACTGCCCGCGACGGTGTTTTTCCAGATCCTGGAAGGCACGGTGCCGCCGGATGCCGGAAAGATCGAGTGGGGTCCAACGGCCGAGACGGCCTATTTCCCGCAGGATAACACGGCCTATTTCCAGGAGGACAAGAACCTCATCGACTGGCTGCGCCAGTATTCGAAAGAACCCACCGAGGGCTTTATCCGTGGATTCCTGGGCCGGATGCTATTCTCCGGTGACGAGGCGAAGAAGAATGCACGGGTACTCTCGGGCGGCGAGCGGGTACGTTGCATGCTGGCCAAGATGATGCTCCAGGGGGGCAACGTGCTGGTTTTCGACGAACCCACGAATCACCTTGACCTGGAGTCCATCACCGCGCTGAACGACGCACTCACCGAGTTCAAGGGCACCGTGCTTTTCTCATCGCATGACCACCAGTTCATCCAGACCGTTGCCAACCGGATCATCGAGATCGCCCCGAAAGGCGTCCTCGACTGGAATCTCCCCTACGACGAATATCTGGAAAACAAGCAGGTCAAGGAACAGCGCCAGCTTCTCTACGCGGCGTAAGAGTCATGAGGCCAAGGGCGGCACGGACAGATTCCCGGTCAAGCAGGGATTCCGCCATCAGCTTCCCCCAGAGTTCCACCCCTTTGTCGGAGAGATGAACGTGATCCGTGAAAAGTTCCGGGCGTCCACGGAATGGTCCGGAGAAATCAATGACTGACGGTTCCGGAAATATCCGCCGTGCCGCCGCCTGGAGACCGAGGCAGGCCTGAACACCAGTGCGTGCCGTCAGCGGCCAGAGGTTGATCTCAAAGCCCCTCGCGGACCCGTTATCCACAGGCGAGCCGTCATCCGTGATATTGAGCGGCTGGACTCCATAAATGAACAGGCCTCCCGCCTCCGTCACCAGCAGTTCCAGCTGCCGGAGGGACTCGATATATACCGCTTCGTACCCGGCCGGTAGAAGCGTGACTTCACCGGCAGGGGTCCTGGCAAAGCCCCAGTCCGAACGGGGCCTGCCGGTGATCCGGTCCAGAAGATCGCTGCGCCGCCACCAGGGTGCCACTGCCCACCGCTCACGGGACCATGCCCTCCATTCGGGATAACTCATTGGACAAATCGTCGAACCAGCGACGCGCTTGGCGTCATTGAAGGATTCCACAATGACCACCACCTCCGGCCGGAACACCGGGATCAGCTCCCGCACCCTCCGGGAAGCCTCCGGGACCGTGAATCCGGGAACGGCTCCATTGACGGCCTGGATATCCACACTCGACAGGTAACGAAAGTTCCGCTCCGCCACCGCAGGTGGACTGTTCGCGTCACTGGTGGACGCCCCGAACACGCTTGAACCGCCCACGAACAGCACCGTGGGCCTGTGGCCGGGAACTGCCGGGCGGCCTCCGCTCCTTACGCCGTGGGGGCCTACCGAGATCCGGATCTTTCCGGCCGTAACGGTGGCGCCCGGCCTGAGACGGGCGGGAAGCGGATCGTCCGGTTCCCCTTCAAGATAAAGCGACTTACCCGCCTCCGAGAGGCTTCCATACCTGAAGTGAAGCCAGAGCCGGTACGAAAGCTCAAGTCCGAACAGTGTCACGACAATCAAAAGCAGTGTCGTGGAGAGGAGGGACCTTGGCCTTGCAGACATGGCACCTCATTTAACAATCCGCCGGGTATCGGGGCAATTGGCTGGCATCCGCACCGCCGGGGGGTTAGTCAACTCCGGAGCCTTTTCCCATGTCATTTTTCCTTGTGAGCAGCACCCTCTGGACCCTGATGCACCTGTATGTGGGGTGGAGGCTTCTGCACCGTTCGCGGCTTCAGCGGCCGTGGAATTTCGTGGCTGCCGCAGTCCTTGTAATCCTGATCGCGGCTGGTCCCGGTACAATGCTCCTGAACCGCACCGAAAGCCGCCCGGACTGGGCAAGCATGCTCATTCCTGCGGGCTACCTCTATATGGGATTTTTCCTGATGCTCCTTCCGGCAGTGATCCTGTCGGATATGGGATGGATCATCTCTGCCGCCCGCGACAGGCTCGCCCCGAATCGCCGGGTGGAACCGGAACACCCGGAAAGGCGGCTGGCACTGGTCCGCACGGTGAATCTGGGTATAGTGGGAGCCACAGGCCTTCTCACCGGCGGCGGTCTTTATGCCGCCCGCAAGCGGCCCGATGCGGTCCATGTGGATATCCCCATCCCCGGCCTGCATGAGGACCTGGACGGATTCCGGATCGCTCTCATCACCGATGTCCACGTGGGGCCAACAATCCACGGGGATTTCACCGAGCAGATCGCCGACGTGACACGCCTTCTCAGGCCCGATCTTGTCGCCAATACGGGCGACCTGATTGACGGACACGTAAAGGATCTCCGGAACCATGTGGCTCCACTCGGACAGATACCGGCGACACACGGGCTCTATTACGTGACGGGCAACCACGAATATTACTGGGACGCACCGGGCTGGATCCGGGAGATGGAGCGGATCGGACATATGCCGCTCATCAACGGTCACCATGTCATCACCCACGGCAGGGCAAAACTGACCGTGGCCGGTGTCACCGACTACACGGCCCACCGGCACCTGAGAACCCATACCTCCGATCCGGCCCGTGCGCTGAAGGGAGCGCCGGAAGACAGCTTCCGGCTCATGCTTGCACACCAGCCACGGAGTGCGTTCGGAGCCGCAGAAGCCGGAGCGGATCTCCAGATTTCAGGTCACACCCACGGCGGACAGTTCGTACCCTGGACGTTTCTGGTCGGGCTCGTTCAGCCTGTCGGCGCGGGCCTGAACCGCATTGACGGAATGCCCATTTACGTCAGCCGTGGAACGGGATACTGGGGTCCGCCAAACCGTGCCGGCAGTCCAAGTGAGGTCACGCTTATCACGCTACGGCGTGCAGCTGCCCCCACGGCCTGAACCGCTCCGTCACCGGCAGCAAACCAGCCAGCCAGTATTCAGTTGATCGACATGGGCTCGGCGAGCGTGAACGGAGCGATTTCCGCGTCGAAGCGGTCACCCGCCTTCGTTACCATCTGGTAGGTCCCCTGCATGGTCCCGAACGGTGTCCGGAGCGGGCAGCCCGAGGTATATGAATATGACTGGCCGGGAGCGAGCACCGGCTGCTCGCCCACGACACCAGGACCTTTCACCTCTTCGGTGTGGTTTGTGGCGTCGGTGATGACCCAGTGGCGGCTGATAAGCTGAACGGTCTCCTCGCCCTCATTGGAAATCGTGATCGTGTACCGGAAGAACCAGCGCCGGAGCTCCGGCTGCGAGAGATCCGGAGCATATTCAGATTCAGCGCGGACACGAACCCCGCGGGTGACTGCTGCTGAAATGGGCATCTGTATAAGGGATCCTTGCCGGGGCGGGTTCACCCACCGGAGTTACATGCCACCCCGGACGCGGGACGGCAATGGTTCGTGTCCCTATGGTGCTGAGATCACTCCTCGCCCGGCATGATGCGGAGCATGTGGCCAAGTTTGTCGCGCTTGGTCTTCAGGTAGCGGAGATTTTCCGGACTGGGCTCAATCTCGAGCGGCACCCGGTCCACGACCTCGAGGCCATAGGCCTCCAGGCCGACAATCTTTTTCGGGTTGTTGGTCATGAGCCGGAGCTTTTTCAGGCCGAGATCCACAAGGATCTGCGCGCCGATGCCGAAGTCCCGGAGATCAGGCTTAAAACCGAGTGCAATGTTCGCCTCCACGGTGTCGAGGCCGCCATCCTGGAGGTTATAGGCCTTGATCTTGTTGGCAAGACCAATGCCCCGGCCCTCCTGGATGAGATACAGGACCACACCCTTGCCTGCCTTGTCCACCTGCCGCATGGCCGCGTGAAGCTGCTCGCCGCAGTCACACCGGAGCGAGTTGAAAATATCACCGGTGACGCATGACGAATGGACGCGGACAAGCGTCGGACCGCCGTCGGTCACGTCCCCCTTCACGAGCGCCACATGCTCATGGCTGTCCACCTCATTGTGGTAGACGATAATCCGGAACTCGCCATACCGGGTGGGAAGCCTCCCCTCCGATACCCGTTTCACGAGCCGCTCTTTCCAGAGCCGGTAACGGATGATGTCGGCGACGGAAATGATCCGGAGGTTCCACTGGACGGCGAACTTTTCCAGATCCGGCATCCGGGCCATCGACCCGTCTTCTTTCATGATCTCGCAGATCACGCCGGAGGGTTTGAGCCCCGCGAGCCGGCAGATGTCCACGGAGCCTTCTGTCTGTCCCGTGCGCTGGAGGACACCGCCCGGCCGGGCAATCAGCGGAAACACGTGACCGGGGCGCGACAGATCGGCAGCGGTGGAGCTGTCGTCAATGGCCACCTGGATCGTGCGGGCCCGGTCGTGGGCGCTGATTCCGGTGGTGACT
>CAZSFB010000101.1:0-8546 GCA_964606035.1 uncultured bacterium
CATGATATGACACGCCTGTTCGGTGTTCACCTTGTCGATGACCGTGGCGAGCGTCGTGGACTTTCCGGAACCCGTGGGCCCCGTCACCAGCACCAGCCCGCGGGGCTTTTCGGCGAGCGTCGCCACCACGGCCGGGAGCTGGAGCTCCTCGAACGACATGATCTTGAACGGAATGGCCCGGTAGACCGCCGCGACCGCGCCGCGCTGCATGAACACGTTGGCCCGGAACCGCGCCAGTCCCTTCACGCCGAAGGACAGATCAAGCTCGTTGTTTTCCTCAAAGGAGTGTTTCTGGGCCTCCGTGAGGATCGAATAGGCCAGCTGCTTGGTGTCCGCCGGGGTGAGCGGCGGGGTTTTCAGCGGCGTGAGATCGCCGTCGATGCGGAGCTGCGGCGGCGAGTTTGTCGAGAGGTGAAGGTCCGACCCTCCCTTGTCGATCATGACCTTGAGCAACTGGTGGAGGTTCAGTCCCGACATTCGATCCTTCTCCCTTTGTCCTTTTCAGGTGCCCCTGGCCTTCGCAGGCCTGGACGCTGCCGCAACAATATTCCGGATCAGTCCGGGTTCGAGTTCTGAGCGACCTGGGCCATATTCGTGAGACCCTTCCGCATCTGTACGATTCCTGAGTACCGCATGCTCCACATTCCGAGCCGGATCGCTTCCTTCTTGATTTCAATCGAGGACGCGCCGTTCAGGATCAGCTCCTTCAGCTCGGGATACATCGGCATGACCTCATAGATCGCGATGCGGCCCTTGTAGCCGGTGTTATTGCATTTTTCGCAACCGGCGCCCTTGAATGGTACGAAATCATCCACCTGGTCGGCGGGGACGCCGAAATCCACGAGTGCCTTCTTGGTAATTTCAGGGTCCTCGGTCTTGCAGTTCTGGCAGAGTTTCTTGCAGAGCCTCTGCGCGAGGATGACGTTCACAGCGCTCGCCACGAGGAAGGGCTCAACACCCATGTTCAGGAGGCGGCTTACGGTGGCCGGGGCGTCGTTCGTGTGCAGCGTCGAGAGCACCAGGTGGCCCGTGAGCGCGGCCTTGATGGCAATTTCTGCGGTTTCAAAGTCCCGGATCTCGCCCACGAGGATGATGTCCGGATCCTGACGGAGAAAACTCCGCAGGGCGGCGGCAAAGTTCAGGCCGATATCTTCCTTCATCTGGCACTGGTTGATGCCGTAGAAATTGAACTCCACCGGATCCTCGGCCGTGGAGATGTTCACATCGTCGGAGTTCAGTTCCGACAGTGCCGAATAAAGCGTCGTTGTCTTTCCGGAACCCGTCGGGCCGGTCACAAGGCACATGCCATTCGGGCGCTCGATACCCACTTTCCACTGGCCGAGCTGGTAATCATCAAAACCCAGCTTCGTCATGTCGAGCTGGAGGTTCGACTTGTCGAGAAGGCGCATGCAGACCTTCTCACCAAACAGGGTCGGGAGCACGGACACGCGGTAGTCCATCTCGCCGATTCCCTTCATCTTGATCTTGATGCGGCCGTCCTGCGGGAGACGGCGTTCAGCAATATCCAGATTCGCCATAACCTTCAGACGGGCGGTAATGGCATTCCGGAGCTTCATGGGCGGCTTCATGAACTCCATCAGGTCGCCGTCCTGCCGGTAACGCACACGGTAGGCCTTCTCATATGGCTCGATGTGGATATCCGACACCTTGCGC
The DNA here is from genome assembly GCA_964606035.1 of uncultured bacterium. Taxonomy (GTDB): domain Bacteria; phylum JAGRBM01; class JAGRBM01; order JAGRBM01; family JAHCIT01; genus CAZMGV01. The sequence goes on from CAZSFB010000101.1 coordinate 1,675, forward strand.
TTGATCGCCTCGGTGAGGATGTAGTTACACAGCTTCACGACCGGCGCGTCGTTCGTGGCATTGCCCAGTTCCTCGAGATTGACGTCATCCTCGTCAGCTCCCAGCTCGATGTCGGAGAGATCCGGCATCTCCATGCTGTCGAGGTTCGTCTCCTGCATCTGCTGGGCCTGGGCGTAATACTTGTCGATGGCAGCCAGAATGGCGGTTTCGGTCGAAACCACCACCTCAATCTGCTGGTAGCTGGTCACGAACTTGATATCGTCCACCGCCTGGATGTTCGACGGGTCAACCATCGCCACGATCAGGGTCGAACCGGCCCGGTTCACTGGAATAAGCTTGTGCTGACGCGCCTGTTTCTCGGGCACCAGGGCGATTACTTCCTTGTCGATCTCGAATTCGGCCAGGTTGATCGTCGGAACGCCGTACTGACGGGAGAGGAACTCCGTCATATCCTCTTCCTTGACGGCACCGGTCGCAATGAGGGCGGAGCCGAGCCGCTGCCCGGTCTTTTTGGCCTCATTCATCGCCTGCTGGAGCTGCAACGGCGAGATCAGCTTTTCACGAACGAGAAGTTCACCCAGTTTCCCCGGTGGCGGAGGCGGCATATCTGTACAGTATCCTCTCTGGCGTTGGAACCGGCATTCTAGTCGCCCATTTACTACATTCAAGGATCAGGCCAGCAGGGAATTAACACGTTATCGAATGCCCGCACCTGTCCCAGAGTCGCACCTGAGGCTGCCAGCGGCTACAGTAGCACCAGGATTCCAGAAACTTGCTGTCCAGCCAGACCCAATGCCGCATAATACGGGCTGCGATCGTCGTCGCGGCCTTCGCCATTTATTCCAACTCGGCCAATAACCGCGCGCTCCATTTCGACGAGGAAGCATCAATCGTCCGGGACCAGAACTGGGCTGCAGTGGTCGAGCGGGACCATATGCGGGGCTCCCGGCAGTGGCGGCCCCTCGCCACCGGTGCGCTCAGTCTCCAGGGTGCTGCCTTTGGGTACGACGCAAGGGGATTCCGCCTGACCTCTGCCGCGCTCCATGCTGCAAACTCCTTCATGCTTCTCGAGGTTCTGGCCGCATGGGGGTTCGCATCCCCGGTCGTTGCCGCAGCCGGGGTCATTTTTGCCGTCCATCCCGCAGCCACCGAGCCCGTGAACTGGCTCGTGGCGCAATCTGAACTGCTGGCGTTGCTGTTTGTACTGATTGCCCTGTATGCCGCCGCCCCGAAAAGCGAGATTACCGGGTCGGTTCTGCCGCTTGCCGTTTCCTCCGGTGCCGTCCTGTGCGGTCTTATGGCCAAAGAACAGGCGGCCGGAGCCGCGATCGTCGTTCTTGCCGCTGGCCATGTCATTCCATGGAACTCCGCTGGCGACCGGCTGCGGGCCTACCGGGCCGCAGCCCTCTGGACCGGGATGGTCATCCTTTATCTCGTGTTCCGGTTCCTGAACCAGGGAGCTGCTGTTTCGGCCGGGCTCGCCACCGTAGCCGCAAACCCGCTGGTGCAGCTTCCTTTCTGGGAGCGCTGGATCAGCGCCGGACACGTCTTCTGGCACTACCTCGCGAAACTGGTCGTACCGTGGCCGCTGGTTTCGCTATACGGCTATCCGGACTTTCTGCCAGTTCCGGTTGCAAGCGCACAGGGACTTTCGGGCCTGATGGCACTGTTCTGTATCGGGCTGTTACCTGCCCTTGCGTGGAAAAAGCCGGGGCCGCTCTGGCTGGCACCAGCCGGTATCCTCGCGTTCCTGCTTCCGGTCTCGAACATACCCCTCGCCATCGGAACCATCTTCGGCGACCGGCTTCTGTATTCCCCGTCAGCATTTTTTGCGTTCGGGGTAGCATGGGTCCTGTTCGGCCTTTTTCCGGAACGAATCACCGGCGAGTGGCTGAAAGCAGCCGTTCCGCTGGCACTCCTTGCCCTGCTCGTGATCCCCTATGCGATCATTACCTGGAACCGGAACCCGGACTGGTCCACTGCCTGCAGACGGTTCACTTCCGATCTCTCGCATCATCCCGATTCCGTCCTGGTGCTGGCGAATGCTGCCGGATGCGCTGCCGAGGATGGCGACCTCGATAACGCGACGGCTTTTGCCCTGAGAGCGAACCAGATCCTGCCGGATTTCCCGGAAGGGCTGATCATTGCAGCGAAAATCTTTTCCGCTGATGGCAGGATCGACGAAGGTGCCGGCTACTGGCAGGCGGCCATCGCCGCCAAACGGAAAGAGATGGCCTGGATGAAACAGGAAGGACGGATTGATCCTGTCTATTTCGAGTACATCCAGTCGATGCTGGACATGCAGTCCCCGGAACGCGCCGCCGAAGCCGTCCGCCTGTGGACCTCCGATAGCCTGCTCACTCCCCGGGAGGCCGCCGGGGCGGCATTATCCATGCAGCGGAGTTTCAGCCCCGGTGTGATCCAGTTTGTCCTCGAAAAACTCCCGGAGAACTACGGGCGATCCGCCGATTCTCTGTCCGCCGTGGGGGAGATCTGGTTCGAATCGGATGATATCGACCTGGCCCGCCGGGGCGAGGCGTTTCTCATTGAAGCGATCCAGATGGACCCCGGACAGGTATCCGCGCTGGCACTCCTCGGACAATACGCGCTGATCCGGGGGGAAACCGACACGGCCGCAGATTATCTTTCACGCTGCCTCGACGCCCAGCCGGATCATCACGGCTGTCTTGTCGCCATGTCACAGGTATGGCTGAAGCAGGGGTGCCGGTCCAAAGCCAGGGAACTTCTGAAAACCCTGGAAGGTCTGGGGACCCTGATCCCGCCGGATATCCGGCTGAAAAGCCAGGGAGCTGACACCGGCCGGTGCCTCCGCCCGGACGCTGGCAGATAAAGGATCAGGACAATGCCTTGATCGCCGGTAGCTCCCGCCCTTCCAGAAGCTCCAGAAACGCTCCGCCGCCAGTCGAAACGTGGGAAAACTTTTCCTTGACCCCGGCCGCTTCGAGTGCGGCGTCCGTATCGCCTCCACCACCGACCGTAAAAGCTCCGGTATTCGCAACAATCGCCCGTCCGATAGCGACAGTGCCCTCATCGAAACCCGGGGTTTCAAACAGGCCGACGGGACCGTTCCAGACAATCGTTTTCGCCCGGGCGATCTCGGCGGCGAACCGCTTCACAGTGGCCGGGCCAATATCAAGTGCCATCTGGTCTGCCGGAATGGCACTCACCGGAAAGGACTTTCGGCCAGTTGCCTCCCCAGGTGAAGGAGCGCAGACGACATCCTCGGGAAGCACGATGGCTTTACCCGCGGCTTTTGCCTCGCCGAGAACTTTCAGAGCTTCGGCGTGAAAATCCGGTTCCTCGAGGCTTTTCCCGACAGCATTCCCGCTTGCGGCGATAAAAGTGTTAGCCATCGCGCCGCCGACAAGCAGCGTATCAACTTTCGGCAGGAGATTGCGGATCAGGCCGATCTTCGAGGAAACCTTCGCGCCGCCAAGCACCATGAGCAGCGGCCGGGCCGGACTGGCAAACGAACGGTTGAAGGTCTCCACCTCCGAGATCAGCAGGAATCCCGCACAGGAAATCCGGACATGCGGTATAACGCCGACCACTGACGCATGGGCGCGATGGCTCGCTGCGAAAGCATCATTCACATACACGGGAGCCAGCTTCGCCAGCGACCAGGAAAAGTTCTCGTCATTTTTTTCCTCTCCGGCGTGAAACCGGAGGTTCTCGAGAAGCATTACCTCGCCGGACTTCAGGGCGGCAGCCATCTTCTCCGTGTCGGGACCGACACAGTCCGGCGCCATGAGCACCGGACGGCCCAGATGTGACGATAGCACCGGAGCGACCGGTTTCAGTGAATATTCCGGGGCAGGCTTCCCCTTGGGGCGTCCCAAATGGCTCATGGCAATGACGGAACAGCCCTGCTCCAGCAGGTAACGGATGGTCTTCAGGTGGGCCCGGATGCGGGTATCTTCGGACACCACGTTGTTCTTCAGGGGCACATTGAAATCACATCTCACCATGACCCGCTGGCCTTTGACATCGGTCTGGTCCAGACGCCTGACGTTGAGCATTGTTCCGGCCGCCTCCCGTTCAATAGGGTGTATGTGGCGCTTCAAGTAACCGCTCGTTTCCGGGGTGGCAATATTCCGGCCTGAATTGTCAGCAGACTGTTTCAGCCATATCTTTCAGCTAGAATAGGAGCCGCTTGAGCTACCGGATCATCTACGTGGACAGCCCGACATTTGACGAGCGGATGGAGTTCGCCTCCCGGCTCAACCATACATTTTCGCTGCCGGTGGATGCAGTTGTCTCCATCGAGGAGTTCGCCGCGCACCTCCGGCAGCGCAAATACGCGCTCATCGCCTGCAGCGATTCCATGCTGTTCCAGGACCGCGTGGTCCAGGGATGGTCCACGCTGGTGAAATTCCTCTCCCGCACCCGCAAGGATGACCTGGCGAAGTTTGTCCTGCTCACCAACAGGCCCGCCATCATCGAGGAAGCGACACTGGCGCAGGTGCAGGCGTTCATGAAGCTCAAGGAGTTCGACAGGTTCGCAGATTTCGCCAAAGTGGTGATCGAGACCCATACTCAGCCCTGAAAGTTCCCTCACGGTCATCTTGAACAGCCACCCGTTCCGGGACTATCCACCTTGTTCACGGAGTCACCCATGAACGAGTTTGTCGCGCTTTCGTATTCTGCCTGGTCGGAAAAGGCCCGCTGGGCACTCGACCATCACGGGATTTCCTACCGGGAAAAGGAATACGTACCAATGCTCGGCGAGCCCGGCCTCCGGCTGAAACTCCGTCGGTTCACGGGAAAGGTGACGGTACCAGTGCTGCTGACGGACCAGGAGGTCATCACCGATTCTCTCGACATCGCCCGCCATGCGGAGAGGACCGGCCACGGCACCCGCCTTTTCCCTGAAAACCATCTGGGAGAGATCCTCGACTGGAACCAGAAAAGCGAGATGACGCTCGAAGCCGGGCGCGCCCTCTCCGTATCACGTGTGCTCCAGGACCAGGAGGCACAGGCAGAATCCCTGCCGCCGTTCATCCCCGGCGCGCTGCGCGGCGCACTCACACCGGTCGCCCGTTCTGGAGCGCTGTTCCTGTCGCGTAAATACCATCTGACTGACGAGTCCCTGAAAACCCATCAGGCCCGTATGCGGGAGCAGCTCGTTGCGCTTCGCAAGGGACTCGAAAAATCGTCGCCTTACCTGACCGGACGCTTTTCCTTTGCAGATATCGTCATGGCGGTGGCGCTTCAGTTTGTGGTTCCGGTGGACGACCGGTTCATTCACCTTGGACCGCATACACGGAAGGCCATGACAGAAATCCCGCTGGCCGAGGAGTTCGCTGACCTGATCCAGTGGCGTGACCTGATCTACGGCAAGCACCGCAAAGTCAGGAAGTAGTCCGGACTATTTCCGCTTTGAGCGGACCGTGGGCGATGGTGGTGGTTCAGGGAGAGGTGCGGCGGCAGCTGGCCTGACAGTGGCAGGTGCATCGTCCATGTCTTTCAGTGCCAGATCGAGTTCGTAGGGGGTTTCCCGCCGAAGATAAACAACTCTTTCCACGGGCTCCCCGTTCTCGGCCGAAATCGTTACCGGTACCACACCAGTGCCTATATCACTGGTTTCCAGTCGGTCACCGACAGGCTTTAGATCCACTTCCTGCCCCCGCACAGACAGGCTCACCTTGCCGTTGGCGCCCAAAAGCCTGATGCGGGACATGCCAACCGGGTCGTGATCCCCGATCAGTTGCCGTACCGAGTCATAAACCATCCAGGGGATTTCGGAGCGGCTGCCCGAAAACGGGATTTCGATTCCATCCACCCTGTGTCCCTGCTCAGCCGAAAAGAGTGTCGTCTTCACAATCCAGTTCGAGCCCGACTTGCGGACGCGAACATCCACATATCGGGCCAGATTCGCAGGTTTCAGAAGCCTGGACAGGCACAGACCCGTGACGCACTTTTCCACTTCGGCCTGCAACTGGGCCGGTTTCATGGACAGGGCGGATGAGAGACTCTCGGGTGACTGGTACCGGATTTTCCCTGACTGTTCCATCGCATAGCGGGCGGCATCCATCACCTTCACCGACAGTTCGGCATCCGAGACGATCCCCCCTGGTATAAGTCCCACGGCAGACAGGAGTGATCTGTCTCCGCCGGTGGAAGCATTACGGCCGCCTGCGGTTTCCGGAGCCATTACCACTGGCAGCAGCACCTGCTGGCCCGGCCTTGCAGTGAAAATCAGGTCCAGCTTCTCGTACCCCTGGCGTTCGATCACCACCGTATGCGTACCCGCGGGGATTTCGTTCTGCGGTTTCGAGGGAATAACTCTATCATCGAGTGTCACACGGGCATCGGTGGGCAGGTTTCGCAGTTCAAGCATGGCGGGAAGTCCTGTCTGCTCCGTCACTGCCATCGAATCCAGCGATGTAAATTCCAGCGTATAAAGCTCCCCCGCCATTACATCGAACTCCCGCGACTTCGCCTGGTCGCCCGCGCTGATGACGAGCCGCTGGCGGCCGGGCTCCACGGAGATGGGACGCGTGGGATCGGCCACGGGGATATTGTTGAGCACGACACCACGGCCCGGCGAAAGCCCGAGAATTCGCACCTGTCCCTTCCGTTTCGGGCCGGCGGATTCCTGGACGTTGCTGCCTCCGCCCATCTGCCTGAGCAGTGCTGTCGCCAGTTTGGCGAGCTGGAGCTCCGACTGGGCGATATCCGGGATCTCGACCTTTTCGCGGAACAGGCTCACGCTGCTTTTCGCGTCATAGACTTTCACCGTAATGACATAGCCCGTGCTTCCGTAGCCTTCGAACATCGGCAGGAGGAACCGGGCCGCCCCCTGTGCGCGCGCCCGGCCAGCCCAGCAGCCGATATCGGGACAGGGGCGG
>CAZSFB010000102.1:0-8466 GCA_964606035.1 uncultured bacterium
CTCCTACTCTGTCGGTACCGCACCCGCCTACGGCACAGGCGTGCTGACAGACCCGGCTGGTCAGTCATGCGATCTATTCTCGACTACGGGAACCGCCACCCCGGGCACGGTCGGTGCCCGTATTCGGGAGATTTCCAATTCGGTGAAAGACCCGCAGATCACCCTGACGGCAGCTCCGCCATCGGCAAATTATCGGAATGGAGCATTCATCCCGGTGCCTGACTGGAACAACGAAGCGAACTGCCGCCTCGGCCGGTCGACTGTGATTCAGAACTGTGCGACGGCGACCGACAGCCCCGGCGGTTCGACAGCGTATGGAAGCATGGCGCTCAGGTTCCAGGGTGCCCCGAACACCACGGGACTCACCAATGCCGCAGTCGGCGCAGCGCGATTCTGCCAGAATGGCACCGCCCGATGCACCTCCGCGAGCAACTTCACCGACAACGTGGTGACCTCGAACAGCAAGGTGACGCTGAAGCCGAATAACTACTCGCCAGGCCGTTACCGGGCCATCTATACCATGAGCCCGGCTTCGGGGCTCCACGAGGTGATGGTACGCGTCAATACCGTTGGCGGGTCCTGCTCCAGCGGAAGCTGTGTGGCAAACCTGGTCGAGAACTATGCCCAGCTGATTCCGACGTTCACATGGAACGTGAACGGCATTCCGCCGCCGGCCCCGACGACGATGGAGTTTGCCAATAACTATGCACAGGTGACGATCGACCTGCCGACCAACGTGGCTGGCTGTCAGGTGGGGACGACCGGCAATGACATGCTTGTGATGGCTCGTCGGCTGGGCGCACAGGGCGCGACCGTATCGGTGAAGGTGAATGTGGTAACCGATGCTTCGGCAGAGTCGGTTTCCGTTATCGGACCGTCCATTACGGTGAATGTCCGGCGCAGCCGGAACGGCGCGTTTGTCGCCAGCATGATCAACGAACATCCGCAGGCGCAGGACCTGGCCTATGCCACCCTGACTGGCGCTAACACGGCCCTCTGCAGTACGGATACGGCCTACAGTGTGCCGCTTGCCCAGCTGCTCTCATCGGGGACCGTCTATGCGACCGACCGGACCTCGGTAACCGTGGGTTCGGCTCCACAGCGGCTCCAGGTCCGGATCTACACCCAGTACGACCGGCCCACGGTCAACCGGGCGATTATTGATCCGGCGGGCGCAAACAATGGCATTCGGCTGACAGCCCGGAACGCAGGGGATGCGGGCAGCGGCATTTCGGTGCGTGTGGCCGCTACCCGCTCCGATTGCACCACTCCAGTCACGGCCATTACGGTCGTGGGCAAGCAGATCATCCTGCCGCTCGCGCTCACGACAACGGGACAAACAGCTTCCCAGATCGTCAACCTGATCAATAACAGCGTGGATGCCTCGGCACTGGTGATCGCCGACCTGAACGGGACGGATAATGGAACCGGCACGTGGCCGGCCCCCACGACCCCAACTGGCTGTGTGGCCTACGAGGCGGTGCTCTCGCCGGTGAACGCCGGTGCGGGTACCGGAACTCCCGGCACGCCCGGTTCCGAGACGACGCGCCGTCCGTGGCCAAACCCGATTCCGGTGACCTTCCAGGTGAAGTCACCGAAGAATGCCATCCGGATGCGCGGCATCCCGCAGGTGCCGGGCGCCTATCTGGGTCTCCGGGTTAACTCCGGAATCGTGAACCGTCCGGTTGTCGCCTACGATACGGGACTCATGACGGACGAGCGGGATACGCTGACGCCGGTATGCCTGTGTGGAGCCAGCAGCCCGGTCTGCGGCGGAGCGGCGGCCTGCGGTGCCGTGGAGCAGAATGAAAATCTCGCGGCTGATGGTGACAATATTATTGTTCTGAACCAGCAGGCGGGGTTCCAGCCGGGTGACCGGATCCGGATCCTGAGAGTCCGCACCACGGATGCGTCGGCCGAAAATGTGGATTTCACCGCCAAGGTCACCTCTGTGTCGATCCGGCCCGATTCGGCAGCTCCGGCGACATACCGGGAGTGGCTGGAACTGGGTGATATCCGCTGGCTGTCTGAGCAGTGCGACATGACGAGCGCCACTGACCGTAACGCGGTGGCTGGTATCAATAAATGTGATGGTGCTGGCGTGGACGTAAGCGGCCAGCAGATCGTCTATGTCAATCCAAATACCGGAAGTGACGACAAGTTCTGTTTTGCGGCAGCACAGGGTACCCCCAACGCATGTCAGTATGACTATTCGATAGGCGTCAACCAGACCGCCGGCACGACTCCGGTGGATGTGGACTGGCGCTGGCTCAACTGTTCATCGGGTAACTTTGACCGCGGGCCGGACGGTGTCTGGCACCACGTGATGCTCTATACTTCGCTGAGTAATTGCGCCCTCACCGACACGTCCTGCCCCAGCGACCGGTACCGAAGCTGCCTCAGGAACAACTACTACCCATCCGCAACGCCCGGTGATCTCACGACCAACCTTGCGGCAACCGGCTACTGGCAGATCAACAACAATTTGAACAACTCCCGGCAGAACGTGGATGAGATCGGCTTCTCGACCCAGATCGGTGCCGCCCGCCTGGAATATGCTGATAACGGCTCCGGTATCATGGGCAATGGCAACAAGATTCACTACAACTACACAATCAACGCGGTCATCGTGAGTCTGGTACTGGATGCCGACTACAACCTGGTACCGGGTTTCCTGAGCCACGACTTCATGATCCCGGCACGGCCGGGTGGTCAGGATGTTCAGCTTGGCAAAGGCAAGATGGGGGCCGACTTCGCTGGTATGTTCCTGATCCCCCAGTCGGTGGACGGGTGGTTCCCTGGGAACTCGAACGACAATCATGTAGTGGCGACAAGCCTCCGGACGACGGTGACCGACTATTCGGCGTTCATGTGGGTAAATCCGTTCAACTCCCAGATCTACCAGACCGACAAGAACGGGAATCCGACGCAGCAGGAGGCAGCTCCGATCCGTATTGTGGGTGACACAAACGGCGTTGACGCCAATATCCGCACCAATGATATGGTCGCCTATTATGGTGATGCAGCGAATGACCGGCTGGGCCTCTTCTTCCGCCGTACGATCGGCATGCCGCGCCGCGCCCTGTGGGCCGGTGGCTATAACAACGTGCAGACCCGTATCGTCCGACAGGGTGATGGTTCGAGCCCGAGCTACCTGAAGGCCACCGTGGCCGCTCAGCCCCAGAATATCTGGGCCCGGACCGGTGTGTTCCTAGCCATGACCGAACGGTCCGGAGAGACTGGCGGCACGAACTGGCGGGAGTTCTATACGGGTCACCTGTCTAATCTCGTTGCCAACGAGAAAATGACGATCGCGGTCAAGCAGTTTGGAAATACCGTGCCGCTCTCGCTGCCGGTCTATTTCACGGACAAGTTCTACGACGGAGAATCAGTGCTTCCGTCGCACATGGTGTCGAACTACAGTTACTTCCACTACATGGCATCCGGCACCGACTGTCCGGTGGCGACTCCGCCCGGTGCTCCGATACCGGATGGTGTCTCCACCTGCCGCAGTCCCACGAACCCGCGCAATGCGGGCGGACAGTTCCCCTTCTATGTGGACCGGATCGAAGTGTCGGGTGCCCGCGTGAAGGCGCTTTCGGGCACGGCAAACAATGCCCGGCTGCTGTATCCGGCCATGCCGGCCACGAACCGGAGCCTCTGCAGCATCGAGGCGCAGCGGAACCCGGGTGGCGCTCCGCCCCAGTGCGCTGGTGGTCTGTCACGGCCGGGCGGTTTCGCGGCGGTCCGGGCGAACGACGCTGGCGGCAGCAATGACGGAACGGCGGCGGCGGACCTCTACTGGCCAAGCTTCGGCCGCGTGATGGCTGAAGTGGAGATCACGGCTCCCGGTGTGCCGGCGGCGGTTTATCGGCGAGACGTTCTCTGCCCGGCGGGTGGTTGTCCGCCCTGAGCCGGGACCCTTCCGGATGACCTGGACGGCCACTGGGCCGTAACCGCCAGCCAGAGAGCTGGCGGTTACGCTTTCAGGGGTCGGCTGTTGACAGGGCCAATCCCGTGCTACCTTGTTTCGCCGATGGGTGAAATCATTGCAGTCGTGAACCAGAAGGGTGGGGTGGGAAAGACCACCACGGCCATGAATCTTGCTGCCTGTCTGGCGGCGGCGGAGCACCCCACGCTGGTGATTGACATGGACCCGCAGGCCAACGCCACGAGTGGTCTAGGGGTCGAGGGGACCGAAGGAAGGGATTCCTACGCCGTAATTCTCGGCGAATGTGAGTGGAGGGACGCCGTACATCCGACGGCGATTCCCGGCCTGAGCGTGATCCCCGCGTCCAAGTCACTGGCCGGGGCGAACGTCGAGCTGGTCGGGGAAATTGCACGTGAACTGAAGCTCAGGGATGCCCTGGGCGGGGTCATGGACAGCCACGAATTCGTATTCATTGACTGTCCGCCCTCGCTCGAACTCCTGACGATCAACGCCATGGTGGCAGCAGGTTCCCTGCTCGTTCCGCTCCAGTGCGAATATTTCGCCCTGGAAGGTCTGGGCCACCTGCTGGAGACGCAGAAGCTGATCCGGAAAAGCATCAACAGGGATCTCGGACTCGAAGGTATTGTCCTCACAATGTATGATGCCCGGAACCGCCTGTCGGTGGATATCGAAAAGGAAGTTCGGGAACACTTCCCGCAGGCGGCCTACCGGACCGTGATCCCGCGGAATGTGCGGCTGTCGGAGGCTCCGAGTCACGGCAAGCCGATCATCGCCTATGACATCACCTGCCGGGGGGCGGAAGCCTACATGAATCTGGCCGGAGAGTTTCTGGACCGGCGCGGGCTGGGTGGTGGTGCCCGGCAGAAAACCGCGGTGCAGCGATGAAACCGGCAGGCAAAAAGCCGCTCGGGAGGGGGCTCGGGTCCCTGATTCCCGGTGCCGGACGCAACGAATCGCCGTCAGACGAGGGTGGAGTCCGGGAAGTCGACCTGTCACGGATCGTCGCCAATCCGCGGCAAATGCGGGTCCATTTTGACGAGACGGCACTTTCAGATCTGGCCGAGTCAATCCGGAAAAAGGGTATTCTGGAACCAGTGCTTGTGCGGCCGCTCGCCGGAGGCCGGTTCGAGTTGATTGCCGGCGAGCGCCGTACCCGTGCAGCGCGCCTTGTCGGCCTCACGGCGGTTCCCGCTGTCGTGAAGGAGATGAGCGACCGCGAGTCGCTGGAGGCCGCGCTTCTCGAAAATGTCATGAGGGAAGACCTGACGCCGGTCGAGGAGGCGAGAGGTTACCAGAAGCTCGTGGACGAGTTCGGATACACGCACGAGCAGATCGCCTCCCGTACCGGCATCGAACGGGCGACGGTCACCAATGCACTGCGGCTGCTCCGGCTCCCTTCACGGGTGCTGGACGATGTGGAGCGGGGACTTCTCACGGCAGGCCATGCCAAGGTGCTCCTGGGACTCGAGCATGCCGACCAGATCCTTTCTGCAGCGATCCAGACTGTTGAGAAGGCCCTGTCAGTCCGGGAGACCGAACAGCTTGTCCAGCGTGTCAAGGCGGGGTTTCAGCGTCCGGTTAAAGGCGGGAAAACACCGGCAAGGGTGGATCCGAACATCCGCCAACTTACGGAAGACCTTGGCCGTCAACTGGGTGTGAAGGTGGAGCTTCAGTCCCGTGCCGGCGGCCGGGGCAAGCTCATCATCCACTACTCAAGTCTCGATTCGCTCGATGCGGTTCTTGCCCGTCTCCGGAAAAATTAGCTTTATGCTTCAGATCACACATTGGCTGCCCTTATAGCTGAAGGGACGCCACCCCGGGTGCCACGGTCACAGCATGGGCAATCAGATCATCCATATTCTTTTCTGCGGTCCGTACGGCTTGGACAAGTGTCTGGCCCTGTGCGAGCGAGGCGGCGATGAGTGACGACAGTACGCATCCTGTCCCGTGAATCCGGATCTGGCGTCTGTGCCGGTGATGCTCCAGCACCAGTGAACCATCGAGATACAGTTTGTCTAGGGTTTTTCCTGATGGTTCATGTCTGGCATGGCCACCTTTGACCAAAACGGCACAGGGGAACTCCTGAGTCACTGCTTCCGGGCTCCGGCGTCCAAATAACAGGCGATACTCAGGCAGATTTGGCGTAATGAGAGATATATGCGGAAGCATATGTTTCCGAAGCATTCTGAGGTAACCAGCCCGGATCGCAACTGGCACAAACGAGGGTCCCGCGCTCGGTGCGATCACCGGATCGAAAACCGCTGGAATCTGTGGCTGTTCACGTAGAAACCGGGAGATCACCATCACTTGTCCGCGGGAGGTTAGTGCCCCGATCTTGATGGTTTCAGGAGCGCCGTCATCACGGACAAGACTGTCAATCTGGCCAGCCAGAACCGCGGGGGGAACCGGAACCACCCGCGAGACACGCCTTGATGACTGCATCGTCAGTGCGGTGATGCATGAGGACGCAACCGTTCCCATGCGCGCTGCCGCCCGGATATCCGCCAGGATGCCCGCCCCGCCGGAAGGGTCATGGGCGGCGATAACGAGCATTATGGGGCGCTTCGCAGCGATCATGGCCACGTGTTAACCGGTCCCGCCGGACCTGCCAAGAACGGTTTCCATGTCGAGGCCGTGTCGGGGTTTTGTGTGTGAACCGAAGGCCGGAAATTATGCAAAAATGGATATTCAGTATGGAACTCTGACCATTTTGATCCAGATATAGTCATATTGATCCGGCTAAAAGAGTTTGTTTTTCAATTTCTGGATCATTTTGAACGTGGAGTGCAAATAGCCATGTAGTAGCCAGTATCGCCTTGCTGGATGCGGGAAAGCACGACTTGGATCTGCGAGCGAAGGGAAAGATCACCGGATTTGTGAACTTTTTCCAACATCGGAATTATTGGTCGTGAACAAGTAAATGGAAAGTATTTCCGTGGTGTGGATTCACGAAATATCAGTGACCTGTATATTAGTTAATGTCGTATAATGAGACTTAACTCTTTACATGTTGCAGGATGTAGATATAACTCTGATTCGCTTCGACCGTGCTTGTTATCAAAGGTCACGGAATGCGGAGCGAGCGGATCTCGCGATCCGCCTGCATGAATGCGGGCTGAGCAGGTCCGGCTGGTAAAGAAAAAAGACGATGGTGACAGAAGCACAACTGAAGAACAGCCTGAAGGCATTTCTGAAAAACGGTGACCTCCCCGCTTCCGAAGAAGAGTCCGAGCGGATATTCAAGGCGCTTGCCCGGATCGCTCCCAACTGCATGGTGGATCCGGCCATTGCACATGGCTTCGTCTCGGTTGTGGTGAAGGAAAAGGGGCAGCTGACGCCGAAGACCATCGGCGAGATCGCCCAGGCGGAGAAGCTGCTCCGTGAACTCAGGATCCAGCCTGTTGGCTTTGACGAGAACCTGTCGCTTCCCGACCAGCTCGACGCGCTTGAAAAGCACCTGATTGAGCGTGCTCTTGAACTTCACCGTCGCAAGGGTGACGCGGCGGATGCGCTGGGTATTCCCCAGAGCACTCTCTCCACCAAGCTGAAGAAGCTCGGTCTCCGCGAATAGCAGCCTCCGTAACAGTTCTTGCAGGCGGGATTCCTCCGGGTGTCGGAGTGCACTGACGTTTGCCTGTATGGAATGCTATTCCGTCGGGAATGGAACCGGCTGAAAATTCCCCAGAACCCCATGTCATCCGGGCGATCTTTTGGATCTTACTTGTGGTCGGCACGGCAGCAGCCATCGTGTCGGTGGAGGTGGCTGCCTGGTGGTTTGTCCCCTCCACCGCCTGGACCAGACTGTTTCAGCGGCTGGAGGATCCGGTGCTCGTCTACGGGCTCAAGCCCGGCGTCTCAATGGAGTTTGAAGGCGTGGCGGTCCGGATTCCCGCGAGCCGGGTGGCAATCTCCACCGACGGCTACCGCGCCTCTTCCTTTCATGACTATCCGCCAGACCGGTGCCAAGCTGTGATACTCGGAGACTCCATCGCTTTCGGATGGGGCGTCGATGTGGCGGACCGTTTTCCGGAGAAACTTTCGGAGCTGACCGGGATTCCGGCTGTCAGTCTGGGGGTGCCGGGTTACCGGACGGACCAGATGGTGAGAGCCTATGAACTGGCTGCTCCCGAACTGCGCACGGCTGCCATCCTCATGACACTGATCTCCAACGACTTCGACACGGCCCTGGTGGATCACTTTGGAGTTTTGCGGGAGAGCTTCGGTCTGGTGAACCGGCTGGCGTCGGTGCGATTGTGGAACCTCTGGAGAAACCAGCGCCGGATGGACGCCTATTCGAAGGCGCACCGGTCAGAAGGGCGGCTGCTGGTGGTTCAGGCAGTCCGGAAACTGATGTCGAGTCTTTGGGGGCGGGGGATTCCGCTTGTGCTGGTGACACTGGAAAACTCGGAAGAAATCGCCAGTACCATCCGGGAACTGTCAGGTCCCGGCGTTTTTCACGCTCCCGTTGGTCCGGACCCCGACGAGGTCCGGGTCGATGTCGAAGAGGGCGACGA
>CAZSFB010000103.1:0-8452 GCA_964606035.1 uncultured bacterium
GCGGCAACAGACGATCCTGCGGATCGCCTCGCCGCCCAGGAGAAATGACTCCCTGGCCGCAGTCGCGGGATCCAGATCCCCTGAACGTGCAAGCCAGGTTTCCAGTTCCCGGCGGACCTTCCGGTACCCGGAGTTGAGGGCTGCCGTGTCCCACAGGGTGCGGATTCTTGCCTCGCGCGGCGGGTCGAAATCCGAGATCACAAAAACACCGGCATTCTGTTCCAGTCCGAGCTTGTGGAGGCGTGACCGCACTGCATTTGCGTTCTGCTCGATATTGTCGGGCCGCACGTGGAGGTCCCGGTCCAGTTCCCTGAACCCCATCATCTGGAGTGCCCGTTCCCGGCGGCGAAGTGACTTGCGGTCCGTGCGCCCGAGGCCGCCGCAGTGAGCCGCGAGGTAGGCACCCTTCCAGGGCCGCAGCCGAAGATCGGCTGTTCTCCAGGCGGAGACCTCTGCGGCGAGGGGTTTTGCGGCGGGACCGAGCCGGTAGCGGCCCCGTCCGGCAGACTCCAGAAGTTTCTCCGCGGTGAGCCGTGCCAGGGTGACGCGGATGTTGTTCGCGCTGATTCCAAAAAGTGCACCGGCGGCGATGGCGTGGCTCGCAGCGAGTGGCCGCCGTCCGGCCGCGAGCAGGAGATCCAGAAGAAGGCTCTTGGGGTCGATTTTCACCGGAGTTCGAGATAATACGGACGGGCCCGGATGTCACAGGGGCCATGTCAGAAATGTCCAGAACCGAAATCATCAGGAAAGACGCCGTTGTCGTCGGAGCCGGCACCGCCGGAAGCGGTGCGGCGCGGGCGCTGGCACAGGCCGGGCTCAGGGTGGCACTGCTGGACAGCCGTCCGGCCGGAAAGACCGGTGCCCGCTGGTGCAATGCCATTGTACCGTGGCAGTTCGCCCGTGCAGGAGTTCCGTTTTCAGAGCCTCCGGAGCTGCGGGCCTCAGGCGGAACGGTTTTCCTGATCGGGCCGACAGGCCACCGTGTCCGGTTTGATGACAATCCGGTAGCCGAATCCGACATGCGTCTGCTGACCGACCGGCTCCAGGCGGATGCATTGCAGTCAGGGTGCGTGTTTTTCCCTGACAGCAGGGATCTTGTTCCGGAGTTTTCAGGTGACCGCCTGTCAGCAGTCACAGTCCGAAGCGGCCGTCCTGCAGGAACAGATCGGGTGATCCGGCTTGAAGCCCCGCTGTTTGTGGATGCCAGCGGCCGAAATGGTGTCCTCCGGAGTCTCGTTCCGGCTCTACGGACCCGGTGTCCGGAAGTTCCGCCGCAGGATCTCTGCTCAGCAAATCATTTCGTTTTCGAACTGAAGGACCGTGACGGTGCCCGCCGGTTCATGGACGAACACGGGGTGGGGCCCGGCGACGTGCTCAACTGGCTCGGCTTTGCGGGCGGCTTCTCGGCACTGATGATCCGTGTGGAGCTGAACATGGAAGAGGTATCAGTCCTGACCGGTTCACTGGCGGAAGGTCCTTGGGAAAAGGGCCCGGCCATCATGGAACGTGTGCGGCGTGAAAATCCCTGGATCGGCAAGCCCCTCTTCGGTGGTGGCGCCCTGATTCCGCTCCGGCGGCCGTATGACATTCTTGGTGCGGGTGGAGTCGCGCTTGTGGGAGATGCGGCAAGCCAGGTGTTCCCCGCGCATGGAAGCGGTATCGGTTTCGGGCTCATGGCAGGGAAGGTTCTCGCTGAAGCGGTGGAAAATGGCAGTGAGCCTGGAAGTGACAATATGCTCTGGGATTACCAGTGCCGGTTTCACCGGGAGTTCGGCGGCACACTCGCTGCCTTTGATGTCATGCGCCGGATGAGCACCGCTTTCGGCACCGAAGGCGTCGGGACCATGTTCGCTGAAAAGTATTTCAGTGCGGAGAGTTCCCGGGGCGGGCTGCTTCAGGAGTTCTCCGGACCACCGCCGGCACAGATCCCTTTGGTTCTGGTACCATTTCTCAGGAATCCGGCCTTTTCAGCGAAGGTGGTACCCTGGCTTGTCCGTAGTGCCGCCGTCCGGGCGGTCTATCCGTTTTTTCCCTCCTACGAAGTCCGCCACCGCCTGCTATTCTGGCAGAAACTTCGGGATAAGATTTCTGATATTCCCTGAAAAATCATTGGGTTATACAAGATTCGAATAGTGCTCGTATCTCGGGTGATAATAGCATTCAGAATCCGCTTGCCACGTCAGGCCTGCAATGTTATTTCTATTTAACACGTTTAGTATCTCGGAAAGCCGGGGTGCAGGGAGGCGTTTTCCAATGGCGCAGCAGGCAAATGAGTACGATGTGATTGTGGTGGGGGCCGGTATTGCCGGTCTCATGTGTGCGAATTTCCTGGTGCGGGAAGGCAAGCGTGTACTGCTTGTCGAGCACAATCACCAGGCGGGCGGTTGCATGAACGGGATCCGCCGCAAGGGATACTACTTCGAGTGCGGTGACCAGTCGTTTGAGTCCATGGGCATCATGATTCCACTGCTTGAGGAGCTGGGTCTCTACAAGCCCGAGGAGTGGGAGCGCGCCGACTACCGCATCAAGACGCCCAAGTTCGACGTGGAAACCACTTCCATGGATGCCATTGAGGCTGCCATGCACAAGGCCCACCCGAATGACCCCGAGGGCATCAGGGCCTACATGAAAGACATCCGCCGCATGTCGGACCTGTGGTCGGAGTTCACGCTGAATCACCCGGTCCCTGGTGTGCGCAGCGGACTGGGGACGAATCTGGCCGCCATCGCCCGCTCGTCCCGGGCCATGATGCGGAACAACATGTGGAAGCAGCTTGCCGAGTGGCAGATGCAGTATGCCGAGGATTTCACGAAGCAGCGTTTCAATGATCCAGAGCTGAAGGCCCTGTTCGCCTGTGTCGCCTATGCCGGTTCCTCGACCATCCTGGGGGGTGCCATGTTCTGGCATCTCTGGGTGAACGACTACTGGTACCCGCGCAAGGGGCTCCAGTGGTTTGTGAATATGCTGGCCGACAACGTGAAAAAGCACGGCGGCGAGGTGAAATACAACCGGACCGTGGACGAGATTCTCGTAACCAATGGCCGGGTGAAGGGCCTTCGTACCCATAAGGGTGAGGTCTATCTTGCTAAGCAGGTAGTCCACTGTGGTGATTACCGGCGGCTCTACACAAAGATGATCCCCCGGCAGTATCTGGATCCCGCCTTTGTGGAGAGCCTTGAGAAGGCCAACATGAGTGAACCGCTCGTTTCGGTTTACCTGGGGCTGAACATGTCGCACTCGGAGATGGGCGAATATCTCCGTAATCATCACACCTTTTACTTCCCGACATACTACCGGAAAGACGTCTGGGCCTCGGATAACGACCCGGATCTTCACAAGAACTGCTTCATGGAGATCACCTGGACCTCCAAGAACAATCCTGACCTCGCCCCCAGGGGGAAAACCTCCCTCGTGCTGCAGACAGCCACCAGCTACCGGTGGAACAACTACTGGGGCACCGGTGGCGATGATGCGGCCAGGCCTGAAGCCTATGAACAGTGCAAGAAACTGGTGGCAGACCAGATGATAGACACACTTTCTCAGGTCATTCCGCCGGTGAAAGAGCGCGTGGACTATGTGGAAGTGGGATCGCCGCAGTCGTCGATCCGCTACACCCTGAATGCCGAAGGGGCCTCGTGCAGCTGGAGCTGGGACATGAAGAAGACACCTTTCCGGCTGCCCCGCATGCGGACGCCCGTGAGTGGTCTCTACACGGCCGGCCATTACGCCTTCTGGCCGGGCGGAGTTCCCACCGCCGCCATGAGCGGCAAACTGGTGGCGGACCTCATCAACAACGGCGTCTTCTCCGCCCGTGGCGACCGCATCTGGGACAGCGTGGCGGGGGGCGCGGAAACCCTCTGGGAAGGTTACAGCCGGGTCCAGAAACTTCTCAGCCGTGACCAGGCAGCCTGAAAAAGCCGGAGGGAAACATGGGGACTAACGGTACGGTGAAACAGAACGAATACGACGTCATTGTCGTGGGTGCGGGAATCGCCGGACTCACCTGCGCGAATTTCCTCGTCCGCGGCGGGAAGCGCGTACTGGTGCTGGAGCACAACCACCAGTCCGGCGGGCTCATGAGCGGATTCTGGCGGAAGGGGTACTACTTCGATGGCGGGAACCAGGGATTCGAGTCCATGGGAATCTCCTTCCCTATCCTCGATGAACTGGGCCTCTATAAGCCTGATGAGTGGGAACGGACGAAATACCGCCTCAAGACTCCGAAGCTCGATGTCACGATCAATTCGTTCGAGGACGTGATCCAGGGTCTTATCAAGGCCCATCCGGCCGACGAAAATGGCATCCGCACCTATTTCAGCGAGGTTCGTGAGCTCACCGACATGTGGGCGCAGGCCTGTGAGGAAGGAGTGCTACCGTTTGCCCGCAGCAGCCTGAAATACAACCTAAATGCCACGAAGGTGGCGCTGCAGCGGTTCGGTACCAACCGGACCGGCCTCAAGTTCATGGAGTGGATGAACAAGCATCACAAGACGCTTGTGGACCAGCACCTGAAGGACCGGGACCTGAACGCCATGTTCTCGAGGTTCGGTTACCAGGGATGGTCTGCCATGGCGGCGAGCATGTTCTGGTACATGTGGATCTACGACTACTGGTATCCGAAGGCCGGCATCCAGGCGTTCAACGACAAGCTCGTAGAAAGCAGCAAGTCGTTCGGATGCGAATACCGGTTCAACCGGACGGTGGAGCAGATATTGGTTCTGGATGGCGATGTCTGCGGTGTCCGGACCCACAAGGGAGAGGTGTTCACGTCCGGCCAGGTGGTCTTCTGCGGCGACTTCCGGAAACTCTATTCGAGCCTGCTCCCGGCCCGCTACACGGACCCTGACTATGTGAAGAAGATGCAGTCGGCCGCGCTCTCCGATCCGCTCATCTCGGCCTATATCGGTGTGGACATGTCCACCGAGGAGATGAGCCGGTACCTGAACTCGCACCATACGTTCTATTTTCCAACATACGACGTGGTGGATCTGGCCGATGGCGACAATCCCCGCATGCACACCCACAACTGGATGGAGATGACCTGGACATCCATGTCCAATCCCGGCCTTGCCCCTGCGGGGAAGACGGCCATGGTTCTCCAGGTTCCGTCCAGCTACCGGTGGAACGACTACTGGAAGACGCACGGCAGGGAGATGGAAAGCCCCTCGGAATACAAGGAACTGAAAAAGACGGTCCTGCAGGATCTCCTGAAGACTGCCGACGAGGTGGTTCCGGGGATGTCGAAGAGTGTCGAATACTCGGATCTCGGCGCACCGCAGTCCATTGTCCACTACACACTGAACGCCGAGGGTGCGACCTGCAGCTGGAGCTGGGATCCGGAAAAAACCTTCCATGTGGGTCCGAAGATGCGTTCCCCGGTTCGGGGGCTCTACACGGCTGGCCAGTGGGCCATGTGGCCCGGCGGTGTTCCGCTTGCCATGCTCTCAGGCAAAATCGTCGGCGAGGGGATCGTAAACGGCTACTATTCCAACACCACGGATCGTATCTACCAGACACTCACCGGGGCCGTGGGCCGCGCGAAAAAGCTCTATGAGCGAGTGACCGGCTGACCGCGGCAATCAGTCGGGCGCATCGGCCCAGGGCATCCGTTTCTGGATGATGGCGGCCTTGCGGAGCAGTTTCCGGTCATTCCGGTTCTTTTCGTAGTAGCGCGGGTTTGGAACCATCGCAGCGAGTTTAGCCGCCTGTTCGGCGGTGAGCTTTGACGCAGATACCCGGTAGTAGTGGCGTGCGGCAGCCTCCGCGCCGAAAACCCCGTCACCCCATTCGATGATATTGAGATAGATCTCGAAGATCCGGCGCTTGGGAAGGATCAACTCCATCCAGACAGTGATATTGGCTTCCTCTATCTTCCGCCAGGGGGTTCTTTTGCCTGACAGGAGCAGGTTCTTGGCGAGTTGCTGAGTGATGGTCGAGCCACCCGCGACAATGCGCCCCTTTTCCAGGTTTTTCTCCCATGCCGCCTGCATGCCCTCCCAGTCAAAACCGTCATGCTGGAGGAACTTGGCATCCTCGCTGGCGATCAGCGCGCGTTTCAGGTGAACGGAAATCTTTTCATACGGGACCCACCGGTGGTGAAGCTCCGCACCCGGATTTTTCTCCTGAAGGCGGGCCAACTGGGCATCCATGAAGGCTGACCGCCTGGGATCATGGGACCGCCACCAGATCACATGACCCGCCACCCAGAGCTGGTAGAGGACGAAAAGTGTGCCAAGGGCGGCGATGCCGTAGAGGAATAGCCGCTTCCGGGATCTGGTTTTCTGCCTGCTCGGGGTCACGCGGGATGAAACGGCCTCCGTCTCAGCCCGGGTGCATAACTCAGCCGGTGAGATCCGGCCAGATGGCGCCGATTAGCTGGCTGCTGGAGACAGGGGCCACCCGCTTCAGGGCCTCCATGAATCGGGCATCACTGCCGATCACCACACGGGCGCTGTTGCGGGCAATTCCGTCCACGATAAGCCGGGCGGTCTTCTCCGGCGAGACCCCGATCATGCCGACGGCCTTTTTCCCTTGTGCCTTCAGTTTCTCGGCATTGGCGCTCTTGTAACGGGTGGCGGCCGGGATGTTCGTGGCCACCGCTCCGGGATGCACACATGTCACGCCAATCTTCGATTTCCGGAGCTCGATCCGGAGTGTCTCGGTGAATCCACGCACGGCAAATTTCGTGAGTACGTAGCTCGACATGTTCGGGATCGGAATAAATCCGGCCATGCTCGAGATGTTGACGATGTGCGCCTCGGTTTCCCGCTTGAGGTGTGGCAGGAAGAACTTGCAGCCGTAAAGCACCCCCCAGAGGTTGATGTTTACGATCCATTCGAGGTCCTCCACGGTCTGCTCCTCGAATTTCGACATGACCACAACACCGGCGTTGTTAACGACGATGTTCGCCCGTCCGTGCATTTTCACCACCTCGGTGGCGAAGGACTCCATGCGGGCGCGGTCCGCCACATCCACCAGGTGGGTGGTGACCTTCCGGCCAAGCTGCTCCACGAGCCGGACCGTCTCCTCAAGCCCCTTTTCGCTGATGTCCGAGATGGCGAGATCTGATCCCCGGCGGGCCAGTTCACAGGCAACGGCGCGGCCGATACCACTGCCGGCACCGGTTACAACGGCTACACGGTCGCGAAACTGCTTCATAGAAGCCTCCGGAGTGCAGGCACAGATCAGCCCTTGGGTTTCGGCATCATCAGGCCCTTGGGATCAATGAGCATCTTGTGGACCTGCATGTTGTTGGAGTGGCCGAGCTGCTGGAGCGACATGGCCGCTTGCAGTGCAGTCCAGAACCCCTGGGCGTCCTGCATCTGGTTGACTGACTGCTTTGCCAGCCGGAGCCCCATGCCGGGCCTCAGCGCGATCTTCTTCGCCAGTTCAAGGGTGTGGCTTTCCAGTGCATCGCGCGCGACAACCTGGTTCACCATGCCGAGAGATTTCGCATCTGCCGCGGAGATAGGGTCGCCGGTAAACAGCATTTCCTTGGCCTTGCGGACACCCACTTCCCAGGGATGTGCGAAATACTCGACACCGTTCACACCGAAGGCAACGACAGGATCGGCGAATGTTGCATCATCGGAGGCGATGATGAGGTCGCAGACCCAGACCAGCATGAGTCCCCCTGCGATCACCTTGCCCTGGACCTGCGCGATGGTGGGCTTGGGTACATTGCGCCAACGCCAGCAGAGACCCAGATAGATCTCCTCCTCCTGGGCCATGTAGCCTTCGGCGCCGGGGGCGGTGAATCCGCCCCACGTGGAGACTGTCCTGAACTCCGACATCTGGGAGTTGTCCTTCAGGTCATGGCCCGACGAGAAGTGCGGGCCATCGGCGGCGAGCACGATCACTTTCACCTGCATGTCCTGGCAGGCCCGGTCGAACGCGTCGTTCAGCTCGTAGAGCATCTTCTTGTTCTGGGCGTTGCGTGCGTCGGCACGGGCCAGGACAATCCTGGCCACGCCGTCGGCCGGAGTCTCATACCGTATGAAGGTGTAGGCATTCCCTGACATGTTCTCTCCTTTAGAAGGCCACGCGCTTGGTGAAGCCGCCGTCGGCGACGAGATTGATTCCGGTGATGAGGCTTGCTGCCGGGCTGGCGAGGAAGGCCACAGCCCGCGCGACCTCTTCCGGGGTTCCCATCCGCCCGATGGCGCACTGCTTGACCGTCTGCTCGTACATCGGCGGCATGGCCTTCTGCATCATGGCCCACTGGCCTCCTTCAAAAATGACAGGCCCCGGTGACACCGTGTTGACGCGGATTCCCTTGGCTGCGTACATCTGTGACAGCCCCTTGGCGTGGGTAATGAGTGCCGCCTTAAGTGCATTGTAGGGCATGGGCGCCATGAAATACTCAACGGCGGCCGTGCTGCTGATGAAGACGACGCTGGCCTCTCCGCTTTTCAGCAGGAAGGGCAGGGCGGCATCGAAACAGCGGACACTG